>JAGCLI010000100.1 GCA_017647065.1 Bacteroidales bacterium | reverse complement strand
CTGGCAAAAATACAACAAAAATAGATTTTCACAAAATTGAAAGACAAAAAAAAGGAGCAATTCTTTAAGAACTGCTCCTTAGAATATTATTTTTTAAAATTCTTACTTACTAACAACAAATTTCTTTGTTTGTTTTTCACCATTAACGTTCAAAGTATAGAAATATGTTCCGTTAGCCAAGTTTGCTGTGTTTACATTAACTGTGTAGTTAACACCTGCATTTTGGTTTCCTTCTTCCATATTCATAACTACTCTACCCATTAAGTCAGTGATAACGATGCTAACATTACCAGCTTTTTTCAAAGAGTAAGATATTGTAGCATTGTCAGTAGCAGGGTTAGGATAAGCGTTCAATGAAGTAGCAACTGCTATTTCTTCTGATAATGAACGAGTAGAAGCATCTCCTATAACCATGTGGATAAGTGGAGTTTTTCCATCGCAATATTCAGGGAAATAGAATCTACCACCCCAAGCATAGTTTGCTGATGCTGGTAAACCAGGAGTAAAGATCAACATTAATGATTGATAGTAGTTTGTACCAGGTCCAAATGTTCCAACACGAGGATCATCAGCAGCAATCATAAATCTACCGTTAGAAACCATTCTATAACAAGCATAGTAAGTTTCACCAGGAACTAATTCAACACTATTTTTGAAAGGAAGATAAATTGAACGGAATTCATCAGGAGTAAGAACGTCTAAATAATCAGGGTCTGTACATAAACCATTGTTAAGGTCTGATGATTGTAAAGTATAAACTTCTGATTCAACAGGAACGTCCCAAGCATCCATTACTTCAACAACCAAAGCATCTAATGATTCTGCTTCCCAATTAATTTTTCTTAATTTTCCTACGAATTGAGCACCAGGTGCACAAGAGTCTAATGCAGGAACTACTTCAACTCCATTGATATATATATCTCTATCTGTATTATCTGCTGTGAAAGGAATACAAACTTCATATCCAGTTCTATTCCATGCAGCTTCATCTGTTAAGTATGTAGCAGCACCACTTTGCATAAATCCATATTTGAAGTTACCCCAACTTTCAATAAGAACGTTGCGGTCTCTTGACCAACGGTAAGAACCATTTAAGTCTGCTGAAGGTTCAACAACATTGAAATAAACTGTATCATCTAATGCTATTGGATTTTCCATTGCTGATGCATTAACGAAAGAAGCTACAGCGTATGTTCCAGGAGTTCCTGAAGGTAAGTGAGTAGAAGCTGCCATTAATGTAACATTTCTTCTTGCTGCGAATGTTGTATCAGAACCATTTACTTCGTCAGCAGTTTTTACTGTTGTATTTCTTAATGTATCTCCTGCAGATAAGTTTACATCAACTTGTGTGTAAGTATCTTCACCATCTTCTGTTTCTGCAAATTGAATAGAGTAGATTGTATTTTGTAAAACAGCGTCATTGTAGTCTGTTCCACCTGTGTTTTCAACGTCAACCGCATAAATTAATGTATCAGGAGTAACTACTGCAGGTAGGTTGTGGTATCCTCCTAAATTGTATTGAGATTTTACGATATCAACACGGTGTTCTGGAGATCCTTGATAATTAACATCATCTAAGAACCAGAAATAAGAGTGAGGTTGTCCGTCATCCCCAGGTTCGTTTGCAGGAGAAGTATAACGGAATCTCAAATAAACTAAGTTTCCTGCTGAGCTTGCATTAGGAGTATTTTTAGGTAAAGTTAATCTTTTTGCTCCTATTGCTGCTTCGTTTGAATTGATTTCCAAACCTCTTACATAAAATTCTAATGAATCATAAGTTGTGAAATCAGGAGTGTTTGACCATTCAATGAAATAACGTTCAGAGTTAAATCTTTGAATTGCACTATTGAAATAAATATCAACACCACTTAATTCAGTTGCATCAATTGGTTGATTGAATTGAACGTAAGCATCCATTACTCCTGTTTGCAAACCTTGTTGCCAAATAGTTAAAAGGTCAAGATAAGCAAAACCATTATCCCAAGTTGGATTTTCGTATCCATATCTTTCTGTATTGAATATCCACCAACCATCACCAGCAGGGTTCTCATCAGATACACCTAACAACCAATAGTTAAGATAGTCTCCTTGAAGACCAAAATAACTATTTGTATCTGCTTGAAGATTCCATCCCCAACCTGCAACAGTGTGTGCTGCATTTGTTCCGAATGTATAATCAGTTGCAGTAGAGAAATCACATAACAAAGTTCTATCTCCATCTTTTGCTGTTCTGTTCACATTCTTTTTTACTTTAACTGTTTGTCTTTCCATTTGACTAACAGCTTTCTTTTGCATTTGCATGTCAAGCTTTTGCATTCCAACTTGTGCAAACAAGCCAGTTGTAGCTAACATCAATGCTAACGCTAATAATGTTCTTTTCATTTTTAATT
>JAGCLI010000099.1 GCA_017647065.1 Bacteroidales bacterium | reverse complement strand
TTTTTTATTGTACAACATTTATAGTTCCTGTTGTATCATAAACTCTTGTATTACCAAGTCGCTTGTATGTTAGGCGATAAATGTATGTTCCTGTTGGGACTTTATTTCCATTATAAGTACCATCCCAAGCAAAAGTTTTGATTAGTTCATCTTGTAGAGAAGAATCTAATGTTTTTGCACTTGCAGAGTGGATTCTCTCACCATATCTATTGAAGATTTCAAAAGTTACATCTTCTAATTGATTAAGACTGATAAAGTAAAATAAATCATTTACACCATCTCCATTAGGAGTGAAAGCATTTGGTACCCATACAGCAAATAGCTCTATAGGAACAGTGACAGATGTAGTATCCGAACAACCTAATTCATTAGCAGTTTCCAAGTGAATATAGACTGCATCTCCACTTACATCATTAAATCTATGATTTAGAGAACGTGCGTTAGATGTAGAACCATCAGAGAAAGTCCAAAGTGAACTTGCAGAGTTAGGAGATTCGTCTTTTAGAGCTAAAGTAGGATCATCTACATCTACATAGCCTGGTGAGTATGATATTACAGGAGTTGGATAAGGCAATACTATAACTGATACTGTACGTTCTGTGAAACAGCCTGTTTCTCCATACCCACGCATTGTGTAGGTTGTACTTTGAGTTGGTGTTACTGTAATAGGAGAGGTTGATTGATTATTGTGAGAAAGCGAAGCATCAGCAGGCTCTGCCACCCAACTATATGTTTCTGCTGAACTACCTGTTAGTGTTACGCTTTCCCCTTCACAGATTTTTGTTCGTGATATTTGAGCTACTGGATTTGTGATGAAAATATCTATACTCTTCCAAGCAAAACATCCTTGAGCTGTTTCTGCAAGTAAGTAAACAGTTGTGTCACATGTTGGTGTGAAAGTAAGTACTGGAGAAGTAGAAGGATTGGTTATAACCGTATTTTCATTTGGTCGAACAAAAGACCATTGCATTGCAACTGTTGCTCCTGTGGCATCTGTTGCTGTTATATTTGCTTGCTCTCCCATACAAAGCTTAGTTGCTCCTGTTAAGGTGATTTCAGGAAAAGGTTCTACTTTTACAGTGAAGGTTTCTATGCGATTATATCCTGTTTCCGTATCCGTTACTTTTACTTGTAGTGTTGTTTCTTCAGTATAGATTTGTGTGTATTGTGTTCCTTCAAAGATAGGAGCTTCTGTGGAGATATCTTGCGTGCTATACCACCATTGGTATGTGAAAGTATCTGTATTTTCATCATCAGGGGAAGATGCAGTTATTGTGTTTTCACTATTAACACATATTTCATCATCTCCTTCTAATAATAGGGAAGGTGTTTTTGGTATTATAACTTGTAGTGTCTCGCTTTTTTCACAAAATTCTGCACCATCTTCTTCAAAACTTTCAGAAGCACGTGCTGTTCGTGTGTAGGTATATTCTCCATCTGTTGCATAGATATGAATAATTCTTTCAATGCTTCCTGTAGCATCGTATTCAAAGGTTGTAGAAGGGTTTTGATCTGCATTTAATGGTAACCATTTGTATGCTCCATCTGAGAATTGATATTCTATTTCAATAGGTGTGGTTCCATCTCCAAAGTCGTATTGTTGATAATAAACGGGAGCTGCTGCTGATTGAACGTCATTTACTAAAAAGATTGCTCTTCCTGCTGGATCGTTTGCTGTTGGCGGTGTGTAGGTAAGGTTATCGAAGATTGGACGTATGTCATTGATTTTTGTTGTAATGTATGCAACACAGTTTGGACGAGTTGTTTGAGTTCTTGGTGAGACTAATTTTACTGCATAGAACTTTTCTTGAGCATTTCCCATCATCGCTTCGGTGATAACAAGGTTTTGCTCTTCGCTTAATGCGGGTGAGTTTGCGTCAAGGTCTGCTAATTCATCTTGTGAAAGGAATGTAGATGTTACTTCAAACCATTTGTATGATTCAAATCCTCCTGGTGCTGAGGCAACGGTTACTGTGTCGCCATTCCCTGCACATCCTGGTGTGTTAATCAACGCTGGTTCTGCTTTCGCTGTGAAATATCCATATCCTCCATGTGCTGTTGGTTCGCAGTCTCCTAATCTTACTCTTATTGTTATTCTATCTCCTACGTATCTTGCAAGGTTGATTTTGATTTGTTGCCAATTACTCCATATCCAACCTGAATTTGTTGCTGAGGTATGCCAAACGGTTGGTTCTAATGAAGGCAATTGTGCCGTTGATGTCTTTTCAAAAAATGCACAAGGGTCAACTAATTCTTCTAACATCATACCATTGTCTGGTGAATGCCTCATTACATCTATTTGGAACGTAGGATTTTGATAGCCTGTATGAGTTGGAGCTTCCAAAACCATAGCATACATAAAGGTAAGCAAACAATTTTCTAAGTTTACTTCCATTGTGTATTGAAGTTGTGAGCAATCAGCCCCTCCTTCTTCGTTATTGATTTGAGAAGCGTGAGTAAATCCTTCTGGAACGCGTGGTAGTTGTCCTGCTGAATAGGAATCTGTTCCGTTATTATAGACTATAAAAAATCTTCCACCTTCATCAGAGGCTTGTGTAGGATCTGCCCAAGATGTTGTCCAGCTAAATATTGGCTGAGAGCTAGTCCCATTATAAGTTCCTGTCTTTGCTTGCCAAAATTGATAACCTCCTGTTGAAAAATCAAGGTTTTCCCCAGTTGGTACTTGGGCTTGGAGGTTTAGTCCAAATAATAGTGATAGGGTAATTGCTATCGTTTTCTTTGTGTTTTTGATTATATTTTTCATCTCTTTGTTTTATTCTTTTTTTTCTTTGTTTTTAAAAATTATTTCTTTGCTTTATGACACTTTTTCTTTGCTTTTTGTTTTTTTATCTTAGCTTTATTTTAGTTATTCCTTCTCCGCCAAACTCTACTGCTGCGGCTTTGAAACTTTCTACTTCGGAACATTCTCTTAAATAATCTCTTAAAACTGTTTTTAGTATTCCATCGCCTTTCCCGTGAAGGATTGAAAGTTCACTTTCGCCAAGCAGTCGTGCTTGATCTATGTGTTTTGATAGTTTATTAAGAGCTTCATCGGCTCTGCAACCTCTTAAATCTAATTGATAACTGAATTGTGCTCTTAATGTGTTAATATCGTCAAATATAGTATTAAGTTGAGTGTTTTTTGCTTTTACGGATTTTTTATTTTTTTGTTGCTTTAAATATATTTGTTTGTTTACTTTTTGTATTTTATTGATAGGTAGGGTTAATAGCAATTCTCCACATTCTACCTCTACTTTATTGCGACGTATTTCTTTAATTAAAGCATAGTTATTACCGTCTTCTAATAATACAACATCGCCTACTGAGAGTGGAGTAGTGTCAAAAGGTATGTTTGTGTGAGGATTTTGAGGGGTTTCTTTTTGTTGTATTTTTGTTTCTAATTCTTTTAGGTCTTTTTCTATGGTTTTTACCTCTTGTTGAAGATATTGACGAGCTTGAATTGTGAGTTGTTTCTCTGCTTTTGCAGTTTTGATTTTTTCTATAGTGTTTTCTATTTGCTTATTGGCACCTTGCAGAATTTGTTTGGCTTGTGATTTTGCTTGATAGATTATTTCTTTTTCTTTTTGCTAGATTTCTGATAGTTTAGTTTTGTATTGATTTACTAAATCGTTCAATAGCTCATCTTGAACTTTGATTATTTCTTGTTTATTTTTGATTTCTAATTTATCAACTTCTAATTGTTGAAGGCTTTGCTCAAAATCCACAAAACCTTGTCCTATTTTTTTAGATGCAGCCTCAATAATATTTTGAGAAAGTCCTATTGTCTTAGCTATTTCAAAAGCAAAACTACTTCCAGGTTTGCCAATTGAAAGAGTGAAAAGAGGTTTCATATTATTAGTATCAAAAAGCATTGCTCCGTTTACTATGGTTGAATGTTTTTCTGCTAAGAGTTTTAGGTTTGAATAATGGGTTGTAACTATTCCATAAGCACCTTTTTCTTCTAAGTCTTCTAAAACAGCTTCTGCAATTGCACCTCCTATGCTTGGATCAGTACCTGTACCACATTCATCTATTAAGAACAAACAATTTGTGTCTGCTTTTTCGGTGAGATTCTTCATATTCAAAAGGTGAGATGAATAAGTACTTAAATCATTCTCAATACTTTGTTCATCTCCCATATCAATAAAAATTCTATCGAATAGCATTACTTCGGAAGTCTGCTTCATAGGAACTAATATTCCACATTGCAACATATATTGCAAAAGTCCTACGGTTTTTAAGCAAACAGATTTCCCCCCCGCATTAGGTCCTGAAATGATAAGTATTCTCTTTTTTTCGTTAAGTTCTATTTTTAGAGGGACAATATCTTTTTTATTGATTTGCAAAGCCTCCTCTAAAAGAGGATGACGTGCTTCATACCAAATAAATCCACGACTTTGTGTTTTGATTATAGGTTTTCCTGCTTTGATTTTAAAAGCGTACTTTGCTTTTGCACGAATAAAATCCATGCGTATTAAAAATCTATAAGCAATAATAAGACTATCGGCAATAGGTCGTAGATTTTCAGTAAATTGTGTTAAGATTTTAACAATTTCTCGTCCTTGTGCAAATTCTAATTCTCTTAGTTCATTATTTAATTCTACAACTTCTGCAGGTTCTATATAAGAAGTTTGCCCTGTTGCAGACTCATCGTGAATGAATCCTTGAAGCCTCCTTTTATTTGCAGAAGTTATAGGAATTACAGGCCTACCATTTCTTATTGTAAGTTCAGCATCATTTGCTGTCCAACCTTGTTGTTTTGAGAAAGTGAGGAGTTTTCTAATCCTTTTTTCTACTTCTGCTTGTTTTCTACGGATTCCAACTCTTATAACAAAAAGTTCGTCTGATGCGTTGTCTAAAATTTCTCCTTCTTCTGATAGGATTTTTTTGCATTCACGCAAAATATCTTGATCAATAAAGATACCCTCACTCAAAATAGAGAGTAGAGGAAAAGAGTCTTTGTTATGCTCAAAAAATTGAGTCCAAGCGTGTATTGTTTTAAGCGAACGCCAAAGTTCAAATAAGGAAGATTGAGAGATGAAAGTGCCGGGAATTTTTATTCTAATCAATTCCTCACACATATCAAAATAATCTTCTGCAGGATATTGTTTGTTAGAGAGTATGATAGAGAGGAACTCTTCTACAAAGCCAAGTTCTTTTTCTATTTCTTTTTTTGAACGACTAAACTTTATTTTATCTACTAATTTTTCAGCAGATAAAGACAAACAATACGTCTTTATAGTTTGTAGTATTTGCTCAAATTCTAACTTTTCTTCAAGTTTATTTTTTCTTTTCATCTATTCTTGCTCTTTACTGCAAAGTTCTAACCACCTTTCTTCTTTTTGATTTATTTCTTCTATGAGATTTTGATATTCTTGTGTGGTTAATAATAATTCTTCATTGGTTAATTCTCCTGAGGAGAGTTGTCGTTCAATGGTATGTTTGCGTTCTTCTAACGTTGGAAGTAATTCTTCGATTGACTCTTTCTCTTTTTGTTCTTTATAAGTGAGTTTTATTTTTGTTTGAGAGTCTTTTCGTTTTGTAACAATGGGTTTGTCTGTTTTTTCTTCGGAAAGTTTCTTTTGTTTATTTTCTTCTTTTTCTTTAATCAGGTAATCGCTATAATTCCCTGGAAATTCCTTGATTTTTCCTTCTGGTCTAAAAACAAATAATTGAGAAACAATTCTGTCAAGGAAGTGTCTATCGTGAGAAACTACCATTAAGCATCCTTGATATTGTTCAAGAAATGTTTCAAGTTTCATTTGAGTGTAAATATCCAAATCATTTGTTGGCTCATCGAGTATAAGGAAGTTAGGATTTGAAATAAGAATACACAAAAGGTTTAAAAGCCTTTTTTCTCCTCCTGAAAGATTTCCATAATGTGTATGTTGCTTAAAAGGAGGTATTCCAAAATGAGTGAGATATTGGCTTGCTCCCATTGCAGTTCCGTCTGCTAATAGAATATGTTCGCTAATTTTTTTTACAATATCAATAACCTTTGTATCAGATTTTTCTGCTGGTGGATTTTGTGTGTAATACCCTATTTTTATTGTTTGTCCAAGCGTTACTTTTCCTGAATCAGGTTTTATTTTTTCTGTTATAATATCCAAAAAAGTGGTCTTTCCACATCCATTTTTCCCTATTATGCCGATTTTATCTCCTTTTTTATAGATGTGAGAAAAGTCATTGATTATTTGCTTTTCGCCAAACGATTTGTTTATGTTATTTATTTCTAAAATTTTTCCACCAATTCTTTGTGCTTTAACAGTTAATTCTGCACTTTGTGTGGGAGTTGGAGCAGATATTGTTTCTTTTAATTCGTTGAATGCTTCAATTCTCGCTCGTGATTTAGTACCTCGTGCTTGTGGCATTCGACGTATCCATTCTAATTCTTTTTTATATAGATTCTTTGCTTTGGCGAGGGTTACAGATTCTTGTTGTTGACGTTCGGCTTTCTTCTCTAAATAATAATCAAATTTGCCTTCATATTTACAAATCTGTCCTCTGTCTAATTCATATATATCTGTGCTGACTTTATCTATAAAATATCTATCGTGAGATACAAATAAAATACTTTGATTGGCTGTGTTGAGATATTCTTCTAACCATTCTATCATTTCTATGTCTAAATGGTTAGTTGGTTCATCTAAAAGCAAAACTTCACTCTTGCTAATAAGAGTTGCACATAAAGCAACCTTTTTTCTTTCTCCTCCTGAAAGCGTAGAAACGTTTTTTGTAAGGTCAGTAATGTTTAATTTTCCTAAGATTTCTTTTATTTGACTTTCGTAGTTCCAAGCGTTTTGACAATCCATCTCAGAAATAGCATCACTTAGTTCTTTTTCGGAGTCTTGATTTGCATATTTTGTGCTATTAAGTAGTGCTTGTTGATAGCGCTTTACAGTTCTCATCAAAGGAGTTGATGAGTTGAATAATACATCAATTATTGTAGATGTTTCATTTTGCAAAGGGTGTTGTTCAAGATAAGAAACAGTGATTCCTTTTCGGAAAGAAACCAATCCGTTGTCAGCATTTTCTTTATTAGCTATGATTTTAAGAAGGGTAGTCTTTCCACTGCCATTTTCTGCTACAAGTGCAATTTTTTGTCCTTTGTTTATTCCAAATCCAATGGAAGAAAAAAGTTCTTTTTCTCCAAAACTCTTGCTTATATTTTCAAGTGTTATGTAGTTTTCTGCCATTTTCTATTTAATTTTATATGAAGATGGAATATTAAAGGGGTATTGCTGTGTTTTATTATACTCTATTGATTCTTGTAAAACATTGAGTTGGTATTTTGATTTGTCTATTGAAAGTTTTATGTTATAGTTTTGAGTAGAGTTTTCGTCAATTGATTTTTTTATTATTAAGTCTATGGTAGGTTTTGTTTTGAGAAAGAGTTGTTTTTCTAATGGTAGAGTATCTATAATCATATTCTCTAAGGTAGAATTACTTAAATCTTCTTTTAAATGAGTGGTTAGAAAATCCTTCCCTTTTTTATAGACTTCTTTGTTAATTTTATCCATTACAAAAACACTGTCGTTTGTTATTAACATCCGACCTGCTTCCATTGAAAGAGCGGAAACACTACACCAAATCACACTATCGTGAGCAGCTCTTACTTGAATTTTGAAAGGTATTCCGTTGTAATTTCCTTTATATTTTGAAGTAAAGGTTTCATACTTTGTTTCCTCTTTTTGTTGCGTTGTTTCTTGTTGTGTAATACTTTTCTTGTTCACAGAACATGAAGAAACGAAAACCATAATCAGAATTACAATAGAATATCTTATGATTTTATAATACATTTTTATGATAAAAGTTGTTTTACTAATGTAGATACAAGTTTATTGTCTGCTCTTCCTGCAAATGTTTTTTGAGCTTGTCCCATTACTTTGCCCATATCTTTCATTGAAGTAGCTTGAACCTCTGAGATTATTTGCTTTAAGGTTTCTGTTACTTCTTCTTCGCTTAATTGTTCTGGAAGATAAGCTTCTATTACTCCTTGTTGGAAAAATTCTTCTTCGTAAAGGTCTTCTCTTCCTTGTTCTTTGTAAAGCGATGCTGATTCTTTTCTTTGTTTTACCAAGCGTTGCAAAAGAGCAATCTCATCTTCCTGAGTTATTTCCTTACCTGTACCATTGGTTTTTAATAATAAAAGTGCTGATTTCACTGCACGCAATGCTTCTAATTTTCTTTTATCTTTAGCTAACATTGAGGCTTTGATGTCAGCGTTTATTTTTTCTTCTAATGTCATTGTTTTATATTTTTTATTCGTTTACTAAAATTTCTTCTAAGTTTGTTTTTATCATTTCTTTAAGAGCTTTGATAATTTTAATATTGTTTATCTCCACTGCTTCCAATATTTTTCTGATTTGTTTTGTATCAAAAAAATATTCTCCTTTATCGGTGGTGTGTTTGTAGTTTAAGTTTATGTTTTCTTTCATTGTTGCAGTCAAAACAATTACTTCTTCAATTTCTCCTAATGGCGGACGGTCAATATTATTGTGAGCAAACCAAAACTTAACCTTTGATCCCTTTCCGTAAATGCTTTCTATTTCTAAATTTCCTCCACATTGCTCGGCTTTCATCTTTGTAAGAGCTAAGCCTAATCCAACTTTGCGAGAGGAACGACTTGTAAAAAACGCATCTGTTACCTTTTCAATATCTTCTTTCTTTATTCCACAACCATCGTCCTTTACCTCAAAAGAATAAATGTTTTCTTTCTTGCTGTCTCTTACTATTATTTCAATGTTATTCGCTCCATAAAAAACAGAATTTGAAACTATCTCAAAAAGATGCAAAGAAAGGGTTTTCATTATTCTTTGTTTTAGGAAATTTTTTCTTTGTTTTGAGAAAATAAAACAGTCATTTCTCCAACTAAATCAAAGGTTTGTTTTTCTGAACCTAAGAGAACTATTTTTTCTTCTTCGGCTTTTTGTATTGTGTCTTGATTTGGCACAAGTCCCTTAACTAAAACAACAGCCGATAAGCCTTTTAAATGTGCAATTGCAACTATATTTTTGTGGGTTTGTAAGGTTATCCAAATTTGATCTGCCTTTGCATTTCCTAAAACATCGCTTAACAAATCGGAAACATAACCTCCCTCAACTTCTTTTTCTAAATATTGTTTGCAAGTAAAGACATTAAGGTTTAAAGTCGCTATTACCTCCTTTAACTTCATCTATTGAAATCTTTGTTGTATCTCTTTTTTCAAGAAGTCTTGTGCTAATTCTATTTGACTTTCTTTTCCTGCCAACAATTCAAACAAAGCACCCGCAAAAGCAGTAGGAGTTAATTGCTCTTCTTTGCTTTTTGGTTGTATAGAGTTGATTGTGTTAATCATATCTTCTTTTGCGTTTTTTATATAAACCCATGCTTGCTCTGAAATATAGAGTTGTTGCGATAGATTGTGTTCAAATTCATCTCTGATGTTTTGAATCATTACGTCTTTCAAGAGCTGAGTTGTCATTCCTGCTTGAAAACATCTTAACACTAAATTATTAGGAGTCATTCTTTCCAAAAACAACACCAAACGTTCGTATGCTTGTAATTGTATAGGAGTAACTACTTTTCTTACTTCGCTTTCTTGAATTTTTTGTATTTCAAGAATTGTTTTCTTTTGTTCATTTTCTACAAAAGTCTTAACTGTTGAGTTGTTTTGATAAAGAAATACTATAAGTATAACAACTAAAGCAACAATAATTAAGATAAATACTAATAATTCTGACATATCTCTTTTTTTTATTTTTTAATCAAGTTTTAAAACTGCAAGGAATGCCGATTGAGGAACTTCAACATTTCCTACTTGACGCATTCTCTTCTTTCCTTCTTTTTGTTTTTCTAACAATTTTCTTTTACGAGAAATATCTCCTCCATAACATTTTGCAGTTACGTCTTTTCTTACCGCTTTTACTGTTTCTCTTGCGATAATTTTTGAACCTATTGCTGCTTGCACAGCTATATCAAATTGTTGTCTTGGTATGAGTTCTTTTAATTTTTCACACATTCTACGTCCCAAAGGATAAGCATTATCAAAGTGAGTCAAAGTAGAAAGAGCATCAACTCCATCACCATTGAGAAGAATCTCTAATTTCACCAATTTTGAACGTTGAAATCCACAAGGGTGATAGTCAAAAGAAGCATAACCTTTTGATATAGATTTCAATTTATCATAAAAATCAAACACAACTTCACCGAGAGGCAATTCAAATGTTATTTCCACTCTATCGGTTGAAATATAATGTTGATTTTTTAGTATGCCTCGCTTATCTATACAAAGAGTCATAACCGGTCCAATAAACTCTGTCTTTGTTATAATAGAGGCATGTATATAAGGTTCTTCAATATAATCTATGTAATTAGGCTCTGGCAAACCAGAAGGATTGTAAACATCAATCACTTCACCTTTTGTTGTATAAACTTTATAGTTTACGTTTGGCACAGTAGTAATAACGTCCATATTAAACTCTCTTGTCAAACGCTCTTGTATAATTTCCATGTGCAAAAGTCCTAAGAAACCACAACGGAAACCAAATCCTAAGGCCAAAGAGCTTTCAGGTTCAAAAGTAAGCGAAGCATCGTTGAGCTGAAGCTTTTCAATGCAAGCTCTTAACTCTTCATAATCATCTGAATCCACAGGATAAATTCCCGCAAAGACCATTGGTTTAACATTTTCAAAACCTTCAATTGCTTTTTCGCAAGGATTCAAAACAGAAGTGATAGTATCTCCAACCTTTACTTCGGAAGAAGTTTTAATTCCCGAAATAATATAACCAACATCTCCACAAGAAAGAGTTTGTCTTGGTATCAATTTTAAGCCTAAAACACCTATTTCATCTGCAATATATTCTTTTCCTGTGTTTACAAACTTAACCTTTTCTCCTTTCTTAATACTTCCGTTCATTATTCTAAAATAAGAGATAATTCCTCTAAAAGAATTGAAAACAGAGTCAAAGATTAAAGCTTGCAAAGGAGCCTCTGGATCTCCCTTTGGTGCAGGAATCGTTTTAATAATTCTTTCCAAAATAGTTTCTATTCCCATTCCTGTCTTACCACTTGCAGGAATAATATCCTCAGGCTTACAACCAATCAAATCAACTATTTGATCCGTTACCTCTTCTGGCATTGCAGCAGGCAAATCCATTTTGTTTAGAATAGGAATTATTTCCAAATCATTATCTATTGCTTGATAAAGGTTTGAAATTGTTTGAGCTTGTATTCCCTGAGTAGCATCTACAATAAGCAAAGCACCTTCGCAAGCAGCGATTGAACGAGAAACCTCATAAGATAAGTCAACGTGGCCCGGAGTATCTATCAAATTAAGCACATAATCTTCACCTTCAAACCTATAATTCATTTGAATAGCATGGCTTTTTATAGTAATTCCCCTCTCTTTCTCCAAATCCATATCGTCCAATACCTGAGCTTCCATATCCCTTTGCGAGATAGTGTTTGTAAACTCTAACAATCTATCTGCCAATGTACTTTTACCGTGGTCAATATGAGCTATTATACAAAAATTTCTAATATTTTTCATCTATTACACTATTACACATCTTGGCAAAAATACAAAAAAAAACGCAATTTAACGAAAAACAAAGCATAATTAAATAAATAACAAATCAAAGAAAAATTATTCTGCTTTAAAAAAAATGAATTATCTTTGACGTTCAAAACAAGAAAAACTAAATGAAAAAAGGCATTGTAATAAAGACAACAGGGAGCAATTATATTGTTAGAGACGAGCAAGGAAATCAAGAAAATTGCTACATAAAAGGGAAGTTTAAAATCAGTGGAATCAAATCTACAAACCCTATTGCCGTAGGAGACAGAGTAGAATACATACCTGAGAGCGAAACCTCGCAAGGATTGATTTGCAAAATAGAGCCTCGCAAAAACTATATCATAAGAAAATCGGCAAAACTCTCAAAACAAACCCACATAATCGCATCTAATCTTGACCAAGCCTTACTTATAATAACTTGTGTCTTGCCTCGCACAAGCACAGGCTTTATAGACAGATTTCTTCTCACTTGCAATGCTTATGAAATCCCTTGCATAATTGTTTTTAACAAAATAGACCTTTACGAAGAAGAAACAAAAGAATACGCAAACTATCTAAAAAGCATTTACGAACCATTAGGCTACAAATGTATTGACACTTCCGCTATCACAAAAGAAGGAATAGACAACCTAAAAGCACAAATGCAAGGAAAAATCAACCTACTTTCCGGACATTCTGGCGTAGGAAAAAGTGCATTAGTAAACGCCCTTCAACCAGGCTTAGACTTAAAAACAGCCGAAATATCACTTAGCAACCTAAAAGGAAAACATACCACAACTTTTGCACAAATGTATCACTTAGACTTTGGAGCCGACATTATAGATACGCCGGGAATACGCTCGTTTGGTATGGTTGATTTCAAAAAAGAAGAAGTTGCACTCTATTTTCCAGAGATGAAAAATCTTCTTTCCGAATGTAAATTCTATAATTGCACACACATTCACGAGCCAGGCTGTGCAATAAAACAAGCAGTTGAAGAAGGCGAAATTTCTTCCGAAAGATACGCCAACTATATCAGCATAATAAACACAGAAGAAGTACAACAAGAAGAATGGAAAACACGATAAAAAAATGAGAGCAGTAATACAAAAAGTAAAATACGCCAACCTAAGAATAGAAGACAAGATTTATTCTCACATAGACGAAGGATTGATGGTGCTTTTAGGCATAGAAGATATAGACAACGAAGAAGACATAGAATGGTTGAGTGGAAAAATCTGCAAAATGAGAATATTCGATGACGAAAACGGAGTTATGAACCTTTCAGTCGAAGACATAGGAGGAGAAATAATGGTTGTAAGTCAATTTACCCTACACGCAAGTTGCAAAAAAGGCAATCGCCCAACATATATTCGTGCATCAAAACCCGATTTTGCAAAACCTATGTACGAAAAATTCGTAGAAAAAATGCAACAAACCTTTGGCAAAGAAGTTAAAACAGGAGTTTTCGGAGCCGATATGCAAATAGAAATGATAAACAACGGCCCTACAACAATAATAATAGACACAAAAAACAAAGAATAAAAGAATGAAAACAGTATTAGTAATATTTGCAATAGCCGCAATAGTATTAGCATTAAGTTTTTGCGGAATAGGAATAAAGATGTTTTTGAAAAAAAACGGAGAATTCAAACGCCGTTGTGCAAATGTAGACCCTTACACAGGTGATAGAAGCAATTGCGTTTGCGGAAAACAAAACGTATTCAAAGATAATTGCGATTCACATCACAAATACTCACCTTTGGAAGTAAATAAAGAACTTTTGGAAGAATAAAACAAAGAAACAAAAAAATAAAACGCTCGTTTGTCAAAATAAAATCAAGACTCACGAGCGTTTTTATTTGGTTTAATTATTATACATTATTAAATTTTGATAAATAGCGTTTGCTATAAGAAATGCAAACAATGTTACCCACAAACCTTTTATAAATTTAGACTTAAAATTCCTTTTTCTTATATAATACATTATTGATATTAGTATTGTAAAAACAAGAAAAAAGAACGGTGGAAACATTTTTAGATTTCCCAAAATATCGCCTTGCAATAAACAAACCAAAGAACGCTGAAATCCACACAAAGGACAACTAATTCCAAATAGTTGTTTGTAAATGCAAGGCAACATTGGAATATTCATAAAATGCTATAAATCTAATAAATCAAAGATTTCCAAGGAAGCACTTCCTAATATCAATCCCCAAATAATGAAATAAACGATATACAAACCGCCTATAATTATACCTATTATTGAAGTAATTTTACCAGCAGTAAGCATTCCTTTTCCACTATATTGATTAGGATTTGCATTATATTGGGCTAAACCTTTGTTGGCAAATATTAGCCCAACTATACCACAGGCTAATCCTACAAAAAAGCATCCGAAAACAAGAGATGCAATACCTAATACTAATGCAACAACTGAATTTGGTGCTGTTTGTTTGTTTAAATTATTTTGTTCCATAGTTTTATTTTTTTATGTTTAAATTATAAGCCTGAAGCTGCTTTAACCATTTTTTCTTGAATCTTTAAGAAACGAGCCCATTGTGTAGATGACATATCATCTTGAGCGTTTTCTAATTTAGAAGCAAAAGATTCAGCTTTTTCAAGATAATTTGCCATTTCTGTCATAGCTGACATA
>JAGCLI010000098.1 GCA_017647065.1 Bacteroidales bacterium | reverse complement strand
GTACAGATTTTGCACTCTAAAAGAATTCTTCATCTTCATCTTCATCTTCTTCGCTATTATAAATATCTACATTTTTATTTTTTAGGTAATTTTCATTAAAAAAATATTTATGTTTTTTAAACCCTACACACTTTTTTTCTATAACTCCTTGATTTATAAGCGTAGGTAAATAGTTTTTTAAACTCCGAAGAGAAAGGAAAAGTTCCCTCGCTATCGTGCTCTGAGGCATTCCACATCCCTTCTTACCCCAATTTTTAATGTAGGAGATTATCAATGCTTGTGTAGAGTTTAATCCCCCTAACTTCTCTTTTATCTTAGAGAGAAACTCGATGTCAAATTTAATGTAATTCATATATTTAATTGATTTTTAATTAATTGTATAAGTTCTAAGGGAGCATCTAATGTGATACAACCTTCTTTTTCTAACTCTTGTTTTTCTTTACTTCCCCATAAACATCCGATAGGAATAGCACCTGCCTTGCGGGTAATAGACATGTCTTTAACTTGGTCGGACAGATAAAGAACCTCCCCTGCCTCTATACCCTTAAAAGCATCTGCTTGAAGAGCAAGGGATATCAATTTATCTTTACTTACCTTTCCACTGTAGCGTGTGCCATTACCATAACGAGTTAAAAGACAAGAAAATACATCATTTAATCCCCAATATTTAAGAGTCTTTGAGATATACCCCTTGGTGCAGTGAGAAACTATTCCGATAGGTATTTGCTTACTTTTTAACCAAGCAAAAACTCCTTTCCACCCCTCGTATAAGGCACAATTAGGTATATTCTTTTCTACCTCTTTCCAATCAAATTTCTTTTCTCCCCTAGCATAAGGATTTACCCACGTATTAAAAAGCGTGCCATCAAAATCTGCTAAAACTGCTTTAATTGTTTTTAATTCTTCTTTCATTTTTATTTATTTTTTTTGTTCTACACTCATATAATGATATTAGCATATCTTAGAATCCACCTAAAAAGAAAAAAAAAGTTAGCATTTTAGCACTTTTTTTTAAAAAAATGCTAATTTTGCAAAAAATACATAAAAAAGTTATGACAAGGGCAATAAAAATAATTAAACAATACATGAAAGAAATGGGGGTTACTCAACAAGAACTTGCATATAAAATAGGAATACACCCTGTTACACTAAATAGGAATTTGAAAAAGGGAAATTTTTCACAAAAAACTCTTCAAGCGTTATCATACATATTTGCAGAATGGGAAAATAAACCTCTCAGTGTAGATGTGAGTAGGGCAATGAAAAATATGGAGATAAAGGGAGAAATAAACTTGATGAGTGAGTGTGTGAAGATAAATAATTATGAAGATATAAAGAGATTAAATGATAATTTAGATAAAATAAACAAAATTTTAGAAAAAATTAAAATTGATTCGACAAACCCCGAAAACCAAAAAGTTTTTTTGGACTTAAATTTTTTTAATTGTAGTAGTATTTCTACTCTCGATGTTAAAGATATAGATACATGGAAAAAACTTTTTAATAACGATTTAGTTTTTCGTCAAGTGTTACTAAATCCCTGTTTTTATGGTAAGAATTTTGAAATAACTTCCTTCCCTTACTACTTCCGTGAATCCTTGAATCTTCCCGACTCACTTTCTGGGTTAATCTGGCGGCAGATAGAGGACTACACTAAAGAAAAAATTGGAAGAATATTAACCCAATTAAGAAATAATAAAATAAAAGAGACGAGGAATTAAGAAAAATTAAATAAATCGTATCTTTGCACTCATGAAAGATAAACTTTATGGAAAAACTTTGCAGGAATTAGAGGTGATTTGTGCTTCGCTTTCGCTTGCGAAGTTCACTGCTAAGCAAATAGCAGACTGGTTATATAAGAAGGAAATTTCCTCAATTTCACAGATGTCTAATCTTTCTCTTAAGGCAAGAGCGGCATTGGAGGAAATATTCGATTTTGGTCTTACTCCTTACGTTGAGTTTATTACCTCTAAGGACGGAACTAAGAAATATCTCTTTGAATATGAGGGTAATGCGTGGGTAGAGGCAGTTATGATTCCCGACAAGGAGCGTTATACGCTTTGTGTAAGTACGCAAGTGGGGTGTAGAATGAATTGTCAGTTTTGCTCTACAGGTAAGCAGGGGTTAAAGCGTAATCTTACTACTAACGAAATTCTTAATATTATTAGGAGTATCGATGAGTTTTCGCTATTAACTAATGTGGTGTATATGGGAATGGGGGAACCTTTGGATAATTATGATAATGTAATGCGTTCACTTGAGGTTTTGACTTCTCCATGGGGCATGGCATGGAGTGGTAAGCGTATTACGGTTAGCACTTGTGGGTTCTTGCCTAAGTTAAAGGATTTTCTCAACTCGACTAATGTTCATCTTGCTATTAGTTTGCATAATATTATTCCAAGCGAGCGAGAGGAGATTATGCCTATTGAGAAGGCGTATAAGATAGAAGAGGTCATTGAGTTATTAAAGCAGTATGATTGGAGTGGGCAAAGACGCTTAACTTTTGAGTATATTGTGTTTAATAATCTTAATAATAAACCTCATCATATTCTAACTCTTGCAAGGGAACTTGGGGATTTGGAGTGTAGGGTTAATCT
Organism: Bacteroidales bacterium; assembly: GCA_017647065.1. Lineage (GTDB taxonomy): Bacteria > Bacteroidota > Bacteroidia > Bacteroidales > P3 > Onthomorpha. The sequence continues at coordinate 7,188 of JAGCLI010000098.1, read as the reverse complement.
TATTCGTTTTCATTCTATTCCTAATACTATTTTTCAATCTGCTGAGCAAGAGGATATGATTAAATTTAGAGATAGTCTTTCTGCTAAGGGGATTATAACTACTATTCGTGCTTCAAGGGGTGAGGATATTTTAGCGGCATGTGGTTTGCTTAGTACGAAAAAATTATTATCTTTGCCTGTTAAAAACTAATGAAATTTATTTAATTTATGAGAAAAATATTTTTAATTTTTGCGTTATTAGTGGTAGGGATTACTACTAATTTATTTGCCGTTGTGGCATATCCTTATCCTTTAGAGTTTAAGCAAAGTGATAATTCTTCGCTTACTGTTCAAATGCGTGGTGATGAGAGAGTTTCTTGGGGTAAAACCGTTGATGATTACACTCTTATGAGGGCAAAGAATGGTGATTGGGTGTATGCTATTGATAATGGTAGTGGTGGTATGATACCCTCTACTATGATTGCTCATAATCCTAATGAAAGAAGTAGTCAAGAGATTAGTTTTATTTCAAATTTAGATAAGGCATTGTTTTATTCTAAGGAGCAAATTTCTTATCTTAAACAGTTATGGGAAATAAATGAGGATTTTCAAGATAGAAGAAAAAATGCTATTGGACAGGATACTTCTTCTAATTTTCAAGAGACTTATAAGTTAGTGGTAATTCTTATGTCTTATCCTGATTTTCCTTTTACAACTCCAAGAGAGGAAATTGATAATCTTTTTAATCAAGTGGGGTATTCTTCTAATGGTTCTACAGGTAGTGTGCATGATTATTTCGTTGCTTCTTCTTTTGGCAAGTTGAACGTTGAGGCACAGGTAGTTGGTCCTTATACTTCTTTTAATAATTTATCTTATTATGGTGAAAACTACGCAGGTGGTGGTGATATGAGAGTTAGGGAGTTGATTACCGAAGCAGTTGATGCAGCAGATGCAGAGGTAGATTTCTCTCAGTTTACTAATGATAGTGAGAGTTATGTTAGTTGTGTGTATGTGATTTATGCAGGTTATGGTGAAGCGGCAGGTGGTGCAGCAAGTACTATATGGCCTCATCGCTCGGTAGTTTATCCTCCTATTATGAAAGATGGTGTGAATATTTATGATTATGCTTGTAGTAATGAAATAAATGGTTCTACTTATAATCCTTCTCCTTTGGTAATTGGTACTATTTGCCATGAGTTTTCTCATGCTCTTGGTCTTGCGGACTTTTATGATACAGACTATGAGGAAAATGGTTCTTTCTCTCATCACGATAGTTATGATTTAATGTGTAGTGGTAATTATAATAATGGTGGTAAAACTCCTCCTGTTTGGAATGCTTACGAGCGTAGTATTAGAAATTATGTAACTATTGAGGAAATTAGCGAACACGGTGATTATACTCTTGCTCCATTGATGAGTGATAATATCGCTTATAAGATGAGTTTTAACAATAATGAGTTTTTCCTTTTAGAAAATCGTCAAAAAACTTCTTGGGATTATTATCTACCTGGACATGGTATGTTGATTTTCCATATCAATATGAATGCTCCTGGATGGAATTCTAATTGTAGTAATTGTAATCCTAATAATCCTGGTTTTGACTTAGAAGAGGCAGGTGGTAGTGGATGGTATGTTTCAGATAGTGAAAAACCTTTCCCTGGCACTTCTAATAATACTGCTTTTACTGATAGCTCTACTCCTAATAGTCAATCTTTCAATGGAACAAATTTAAATCGTCCTATTGTTAATATTGCAGAAAACACAAATACTCACAATATTACTTTTACGCTTGGTGAAACTACAGGACGTCCTGTGGTGAAAACTCAATCACCTGTTATTGACATAGATACTGTTAGTGTGGGAGTTCATCTTGTTAATCTTGCTTCTTTAAATATCATAGAGGCAGGGGTTTGTTATAGTTCTACAAATCTTTTACCTAATGAGGCATCGGATAGTAAGGTAATGGCAAGTAGCATTCAAACTAATATGGAATTGGATTTGACAAACCTTTTACCTAATACGGAATATTATGTTAGAGCATACGCTAAAACTGCTACTGAGATAGGTTATGGTGAGGCAATTAAGATTAAAACTCCTTGTACACCAATAGATGATTTACCTTATACAGAAGAGTTTAATGATGTTATGGACCTTCTTTGCTGGAGTCAAGAAGCAAATCTTTATGTGGATAATGGATGGAAGATAAACGATAGCACTGATGTCGCTTTTATAAAAACAAATAGAACCTCAGGTAGTCAAACTACTATTTTAGTTTCTCCTGTTTTTGATTTATCGGCATTGAATCAACCTGTTTTGAAGTTTTCTCACACACAAAAAACTCAAAATAATAAAACTGATAATTTACGTATAAAATATAAAACTCTTCAAAGTTCTTGGACTCAGTTGCAAAACTACACTCAAAATATTTCTTCTTGGAGCGAAGAGGTGGTAAATTTACCTGCAAATCAAGATTATATAATGATAGGTTTTGAAGCAGAGGTTAAAGGAGGTGAAGGTGTGCAATTGGATAATGTTCAAATCTATGATGGTGACCAAAGTGCTTACCCAAGTGTTCAAACCCTTTCTACTCAATTGGTAACTGATAATCGAGCAAGTGTTAGTGCAAAACTAAATTCTCATGGAAATAACGCTGTTCATACCTTAGGTTTGTGTTTATCTACTTCTGCTAACCCTACAATTGATGATCAAGTAATTCTTACTCCTGTTTCGCAAGAGGTATTTACAATAGATTTAGAAAACCTTATCCCTCATACTACTTATTATGTTAGAGCATTTGCAAAAAATAATGGACATATTTCTTATGGCGAAGAGTTGAGTTTTATTACCGAATGTTCAAGAATTGTAGATTATCCTTTCTTAGTTAATATTCCTGAAATTCAATCTTGTGTAGAAACAAATACTTCATGGGAATTTGATGAGCAAACTACTATCTATACTTTCTCTTCAAACGAATTGAATGCTACTTCTAAATTGGTTTTACCAATATTGAACATGTCTAATAGAGAGGCAACTTATATTAGTTTTGATAGAAAGAATAATTCTGATGTTTTAAGAGTGTTATACAAAAACTCTGTAGATGGACAATGGAGCGAAATTGCAAATTATTCTCAGGTTCAAAATGAATTTACAAGAGATTCAATCTTACTTACAAATCTTTCAGAAAATTATTATATCGCTTTTGAAGGGGTAAGTAACCTTTCTTCTATAGAATTAAAAAACATTGTAGTTTATGCTACTTATCAATTGCCTATTCTTAATGTAGAACAACTTTCTGCTACTTACAATTCTATTTCAGTTATGGCAGATGTTATTTACGAGGGAGTTTCTTCTATTAGCAATAAGGGTATTATATGGGGTACTTCCGCTGATATTGATTTAACTAATTCTAATGTAATTCCTCTTGGAAGTGGTATGGGTAGTTTCTCAACTACAATCAACAACCTTAATGAAAACACTACTTATTATGTTAAAGCATTTGCAACTAATAACAATGGTACTTCTTACACCTACCCTCATCAAATCACAACTCCTTATACTCCTATTTTTGACAATACTATAGGAAGTGACCAAACTATTTGCGAAGGTGTAGTTGCTAATATGTTAATGGGTTCTATGCCAACAGGAGGTGATGGAGAAAATTATACTTATCTTTGGATAATGAGTACTGATTCTTTGCAAACTTGGAGCGAAGCAAGCATTGGAAGTGATTACACAGGACAAAATCTTGATATGAGACAACTTTTCGATACTACTTATTTTGCAAGAATAGTTTACTCTAATCACGTTTGCGATACAAGTAATGTGGTAGCAATCAATGTTCATTCAAGCACAAAACCTGGTAATGTATTTGTTTCAACTTCAACCATTGCCTTAGGAGAAAGCGTAGAACTTCAATTAAGAGCATCTTATGGAGAGGTATTGTATTGGGAATATAAGAAACCTGAATTTAATTGGTTAGAATTAGAAAACTCTGCAGATTTAAAAATTATTGAACATCAACCATCATTAATGGGTGAATGGCAATATAGAGCAGTAGTTCAAAATGGAGTTTGTCCAGCAAAAACCTCAGGAGTAGCAGCAGTACTTGTTGATGGTGTAGGATTGGAAGATGTAGTTAATAACCAAATAGAAATAAAATTATTACCTAATCCTTCAAAAGGAAAAGTTAGATTTGAAATAAACTCTTCTTCAAACAAAAATGTTAGATTAGAGGTTTACGATATGCAATCACGCAAAGTGTATGTAGAACAAAACACAACACTAAATCAACTCTCACAATCTACATTAGATTTAACTCACCTAACAAATGGAACTTATTTAATTAAGATTATTTCTTCTGATAAAGAAGAATGGAGTGAAAAATTGATAATATCAAAATAAGAAAAACAAATGTGGGAGAAATATAATCAAGATATAATTTCACATATAGAACTTGCACTTAAAGAAGATGTGGGACAAGCAGACCACTCTTCTTTATCGTGCATTGAAAAAACAACAATAGACAAAGCAAAACTTGTAGCAAAACAAGACTGCATAATATGTGGAATAGAAGTTGCAAGAAAGGTTTATAATCAAGTTGATGAAAGCGTAAAGTTTACCGCTTTGAAAAAAGATGGAGATAAGGTAAAAAAAGGCGAAGAGATTTTTAAAGTAGAGGGTTCTGCTATTTCAATCCTTACCGCCGAACGCACTGCATTGAATTATATGCAAAGACTAAGTGCAATCTCTACACGTACTTCTTATTATCAATCTTTAATTGAGGGAACAAACGCTAAACTTCTTGACACAAGAAAGACAACTCCTACAATGCGTATATTAGAAAAATATGCAGTAAAAACAGGAGGTGGAACTAATCACCGTTTTGGTCTCTATGATATGATAATGCTTAAAGACAATCATATAGACTTTGCAGGAGGAATATCAAAAGCAATAGACAAGGTTCACAACTATTTGAAAGAAAACTCTCTTAATATAAAAATTGAAATAGAGGTAAGAGATTTCTCTGAACTCAATCAAGTTTTAGAAAAAGGAGGAGTAGATAGAATTATGCTTGATAATTTTAGCGTTGAAGATACAAAGAAAGCAGTAGAAATTATCAACAAAAGATATGAGATTGAAAGTTCAGGAGGAATAAACGAAACAACCCTTCCACTTTATGCACAAACAGGTGTAGATTTCATATCCGTTGGAGCATTAACTCACAAAATCGATAGCATAGATTTAAGTCTTGTTGCAGACAACTAAATGGCAAAAAGGGGAAATAAATACCTAAGAAAAATATTATATTGGCGTCCCGTTAGAACTCTATTACATTATTCTCGATTGGTAGTTTTACCGGGATTTCAAGGCATACCTTTGTTTGATGTAGCAATATTTTTCATTAAAGGATTAGCAAAAGGAGCAATCAACCAAAGAGCATCTTCGGCAGCGTTTCGTTTTGTGATGGCAATTTTCCCCATGCTATTATTTTTTTTCACTCTCCTACCATATTTCGATACTCAATATTATTCCACCCAAATATTCACATTCCTCAAAGACATACTCCCTCTTAACATTTACCAACCAATAGAGACAACCTTAATTGAAATTCTTAATAGAAAGTATAATAGTTTAATGTCAATAGGTATCATAGGAGCAATTTACGCAAGTTCAAGTGGAATTAATGCTATGATGCTTTCCTTTCACACCTCTTACCACGACTCAATAGAAAAATCCTCTTGGTGGAAACGCCGTTTAATTTCTATGGTTATGGTTATCTTCGGTGTAGGAGGCATAATAATAGTTCTCACCTTACTTGGAGGTTTCAAATGGTTTATAAACTACTTGGTCGCAGAGGAAATAATTAACACAACCTTTCAAATAATTTGCTTACAAGTAATACGATGGGTTGTTATTATTTCAATGATTTATTTTGCACTTAGTTCATTATATTATTTCTCCTTAGAATCAAAAAAAGGTTACAAGTTTTTTTCAGCAGGAGCAACCCTTGCCACAATACTTTTTATCCTTACAACTCAAGCATATATTCTTTACATTCGTTTCTTTCCTTCCTACAATGCACTATATGGTTCTATAGGAGTTTTAATCTTCCTTTTTTTATGGATATACCTCTCTTGTTTCACAATTCTAATAGGTTTTGAACTCAATGCAAGCATTTCTGACGCCTATCAAGAGAGACATTCCGATGAGTTAATAACTATTTCAAGAACTGCAAGAACTACTAAAATATCTCAAAGAATAAAAAAATTATTTCTTAGTTTTAGAAAAAAATATCAAAGAATTATAACAAGATAAAGATATGAAAATACCATTTTCTCCTCCTTACATAGACAAAGATGTAATAGACTCTGTTTGCGAATCCCTAAACAGTGGGTGGATTACAACAGGTCCGAAAGTCGCTGCATTAGAAAGCGAATTAAAAGATTATTTAAAAGCAAAAAGTGTAATTGCAGTTAATTCTTGGACCTCAGGAGCAACATTAGTTCTTAGATGGTTAGGATTAAAACAAGACGATGAAGTAATAGTGCCTGCATATACCTATTGTGCAACAGCAATGGCAGTTATGGAAGCGGGTGCAAAACCTGTAATGGTAGATATTTCTCCAAGAGATTTAACAATAGATGTAGAAAAAATAAGAGAGGCAATAACTCCACGTACAAAAGCAATTATAACAGTTGATATAGCAGGAATGCCTTGTCAATACGACAAAATAAAACAAATGCTTGATACTCCTGAGGTAAGAGAGAAATACTCTGCGAGTTCAGATGTACAAAAGAAATTAAATAGAATACTACTTATTTCCGACTCAGCACACGCCGTAGGAGCAGAATATAAAGGCAAAACCATAACTCAATGGGTGGATGTAAGCGTTCAATCATTCCATGCAGTAAAAAACATAACCTCAGCAGAAGGAGGAGCAATTTGTCTTAATCTTCCCGAGCAATTTGATGAAGAAGAAACAAGGAAATTCTTTAAACTAATGACTCTTAACGGTCAAACAAAAGACGCTTTTACAAAAAATCAAGCAGGAGCATGGCGTTATGACATAGTAGAGTTTGGAATGAAGATAAATCTCCCTGATATAAACGCAGCAGTTGCCTTAGCACAACTAAGAAAGTATGACTATTTAATACAAGAACGTAAAAGAGTTTTTGAACTTTATCATTCTCTTTTAAGTGAGTATCATTG
>JAGCLI010000097.1 GCA_017647065.1 Bacteroidales bacterium | reverse complement strand
TGTTTGAGGTAGAGTTGATTCCTTCTGTGATTTTTACATTACCTAATTTGATTGCTCCTGGATCCTCCATTGCTTCACTCCAAGTAGCATTAGCTTCATTTACTTCTGTCGCTTTATAGGCAATTGGATTTAGGAATAATTTAGCACTTTCCATTCCTTGACGGTAAGCAACAGTATCTTTATATACGAATCTTCCTCCTGAACCTTTTTCAATAGTTTTTCCATTACCTTCTACTTTTGAACCTTTTAAATTCATTGGAGAAAGTATTACTTCTCCTGTTTCCCATGTTAATACTGGTTGCAAGTAAACTACGGCTTTCTTTTGAAAATAGTTTTCAGGTATGCTACCATTTATTGTTACTATCACTCTATCCGCATGTACTTCCATTGGATTTGGTGATATTTGGTATCTTACCTCGTTGTGTTTGCTTTGCATTGTTTTTATACTTCCACAGGAAGCCATAAATAATACTATACCAAGCAAAGTTAATACTGTCGTTACTCTTCTCATTTTTTCCTTTTATCTGTTTATTATTTATTCGTTAACTACTTCTATTAGGACATCGTTTTTACTAACTGTTTGTCCTTTTTCTATATTAACGCTTTTTACTACTCCATCTATTGTAGAGCATATCTGATTATCCATTTTCATTGCGTGAAGACAACATAATGGATCTCCTTTTTTTACTTCTTGTCCTTCTTTTACAAACACATCTAATATTGTTCCTGGAATAAAAGCGTATATTTCTCCTGGTGCAACCTTAACATAAAGTTGTCTATAATGTGTTCTCATATTTTTATTATCTGACATTTCTTTTCCTTTTTTAATGTGATACAATGATTTTGAGTTTCGCTTTTTTAGAATGGAGGTAATCCATGTTTCTTTTGTGGATTCTCTTGTACTTTGTTTTTACACATTTCTAATGCGTGTACAATATAATCTCTTGTTTCTGCTGGCTGAATTACCGCATCTACATATCCATAAGAAGCTGCCACGTATGGATTAGCGAACTTTTGTTTGTATTCAGCTATCTTTTCTTTTCGTGTTTGCTCTGGATTTTCAGAGTTCATTATTTCATTTCTAAATACAATATTTGCTGCTCCTTCTGGTCCCATTACGGCAATTTCTGCTGTTGGCCATGCGAAAACAAAATCTGCTTTCAAGTGAGAAGAACACATTGCAATATATCCTCCTCCGTATGCTTTTCTTAAAATAATGGTAATTTTTGGAACTGTTGCTTCTGAATAAGCATATAATATCTTTGCTCCGTGACGAATAACTCCTGCGTGTTCTTGGTCTACTCCTGGAAGATAACCTGGCAAGTCTTCTAATGTTACTAAAGGTATATTGAAAGCATCACAGAATCTTATGAATCTTGCTGCCTTATCTGATGAATTACAATCAAGAACGCCTGCTAACGCTATTGGTTGATTTGCTACAAATCCTACTGTATCTCCATTAATTCTTGCAAATCCTATTACAATATTTGGAGCAAACAGCTCTTGCACTTCCAAAAATTCAGAACCATCAACTAAACTTTTTATAATATTTCTCACATCATATGGTTGTGCTGGATCTGATGGGAATATATTGCTAATTTTATAATCTTTGATTTTTGGTTTCTTTGATTCAAATGACTCTGCTTTCTTTGTGTTATTCCAAGGAATATATGTAAATAAGCTCTTTATTTGATCAAAACATTCTTGTTCACTTTCTGCAAAGAAATGTGCATTTCCTGATATTTCAGCATGTACTCTTGCTCCGCCTAAATCTTCTTGAGATATTTCTTCTCCTAACACTGTCTTTATTACTTCTGGTCCTGTGATAAACATCTTTGATATTTTATCTACCACAAACACAAAGTCTGTTAAAGCTGGAGAATAAACTGCGCCTCCTGCACAAGGTCCAAGTATAACTGATATTTGAGGGATTACTCCTGAGGCCATTGTATTACGATAAAAAATATCTCCATAACCTGACAATGCATTAACCCCTTCTTGTATTCTGGCTCCGCCTGAATCGTTAATTCCTACAATAGGTATTCTTAACTTCATAGCATGATCCATTATTTTACATATCTTTTTAGCGTGCATTAGTCCAAGAGAACCTCCTGCGACTGTAAAGTCTTGTGCATATATACAAACAGGGTATCCATTGATTGTTCCTGTTCCTGTTACTACACCATCTCCTGGAAGCTCTTTTTTCTCCATTCCAAAATCACGTCCAGCGTGTTGTATGAATAAGTCATATTCATGAAATGAACCTTCATCTAATAATTGAACTATTCTTTCTCTTGCTGTGAGTTTACCTGTCGCTTTTTGCTTCTCTATTGCTTTTTCCCC
>JAGCLI010000096.1 GCA_017647065.1 Bacteroidales bacterium | reverse complement strand
AGTTCTGCAAATTGTTTTGCCTTTGTTTCTAATTCTTTGTCGTTTTGGTCATATCCTACTATTATTCTTGAAGGGTATAGATTATCATATAGTGCTTTACTTTCTCTTAAAAATTCTGGTGCAAAGATTATGTTATTTGTGTTAAACTTCTTGCTTACGCTTTCTGTATATCCAACAGGTATGGTACTCTTTATTACCATTATTGCAGTAGGATTTACTCTCAATACTTTTTCTATTACATCTTCCACTGCACTTGTATCAAAGAAGTTCTTATGCGTATCGTAATTTGTTGGTGCTGCTATTACTACAAACTCTGCATCTTTGTATCCATTTTCCCAATCCAAAGTTGCTTTTAGTTGTAATGGTTTTGTTGCCAAGTAGTCTTCGATATAGTCGTCTTGTATTGGTGATTTTTTGTTGTTTATTAGATTTACTCTTTCCTCAACTATATCTACCGCAGTTACCTCATTGTGTTGTGCTAATAGAGTGGCTATTGACAAACCTACATATCCTGTGCCTGCTACTGCAATTTTCATAACTTATAATCTTCCGTCAATAATATTTCTATCTAATATTCCCTTTACATCATAAACTACTCCGTTTTCGTTCAATAGTGAAGGTATATCTATTTCTAAAAATTCTTTGTGTGCTACGCCAAGTATTATTGCATCGTATTTTTTTGTCGCATCAAGTGTGTTTGAGATTTCTATTTGGTATTCGTGTTGCACTTCTGCTTTGTCTGCCCACGGATCGTAAATTGTTATGTTATTTGTGTATTCTGATAGTGTACTATAAATATCTACTATTTTTGTATTGCGTATGTCTGGACAATTTTCTTTGAAAGTAATTCCCAAAAGCAGAATATTAGCATCTTTTACTAATACTCCTTTTTTGTTCATTAGTTTGATTACTTGGTGTGCTACGTATTCGCCCATGCCATCGTTTAATCTACGAGCCGAACTCATTACTCTTGGTAACACTCCATATACTTGGGCTTTTTGTATCAAATAATAAGGATCTACGCTTATGCAGTGTCCTCCGACTAAGCCTGGGCTTAGTTTTATAAAATTCCACTTTGATGCGGCTGCTTCTATTACGTCGTGTGTGTCTATGTCCATTGCATTGAAGATTTTTGCCAATTCGTTCATAAAGGCAATGTTCACATCACGCTGACTATTCTCAATAATCTTCGATGCTTCTGCTACTTTTATGGTTGGGGCTTTGTGTGTGCCGTTTATTAGTACGCTATTATATACGTTGTTTATTATATCTGCTATTTCTGGTGTGGAGCCAGATGTTACTTTTTTGATTTTTTCTACTGTGTGTTCTTTATCTCCTGGGTTTATTCTCTCTGGTGAATAGCCTGCATAGAAATCTTTATTGAATACTAAGCCTGATACTTGTTCTACTACGGGTAGGCATTCTTCTTCTGTAACCCCTGGATAGACTGTTGATTCATAGACTACTATGTCGCCCTTTTTGATTACTTGGCCTACGGTTTGGCTCGCTCCTATTAAGGGACGTAAATCTGGGCGATTGTTTTCATCTACTGGAGTTGGCACTGCTACTACATAGAAGTTGCTTTCTTTTATTTCTTCTATGTTTGTGGTACAACGAAAGCCGTGTTTTTCTATGGCTTCTTGTAATAATTCGTCTGATACTTCAAGGGTAGTGTCTTTGCCTGCGTTTAGGGCATCTACTCTTGCTTGGTTTTTATCAAAGCCTATGGTTTTAAATTTTGTGGAAAACAATCTGGCTAAAGGTAGGCCTACATAGCCTAATCCTATTACGCATATCTTTATCTCTTGCATATACTCTTAGTTCCTCGACTTTCTTATAACTTTTTGAAAATCAAGCTTAAATTACGTTTCTCTTGCTTTATTTTAAGAAAATGACTATAAATAATCATTGTTATTTGCAAAAATAGAGATATTTCTTTGATTTTGCAAAATAAAACAAAGAAATAATTTACTAATTCTTAGAAATATTTTTTTAATTCTTTGCTTTACATTTTTTTATCTATCTTTGCAGGCTGTTTTAATAAGTAATATCGTTATGAACAAGACAAAAAAAATTTTAAAAGTCATCTATAATGTACTTTTATATTGTTTTGCTGTTGCCGGAGTTGCTATAATTGGTGCGTGGGCAGTGTATCAATTAGGTTGGACAAAGAATCGTGGTGCAATAGACAACAATAATCGTTATTTAGTAGAAGTTGCAGAGTTAAAAAAAGGTAAAATAAACAAAGAAGATGCCATTTTATCTACCGAAGACTTGGCAAAACTAACCGCTATCAGCAAACTCTATCCACAAAATGCCGACCTAATCCTAAAAGCAATCAAAAACAGTGAAGCAAAAGGCAATCTACAACAAATGATTGCTGCATGCGAGATGTATCTTCAAGACAACGAATCTTATTTCACTTGTATAAAAAATCAAAACACAGCACTAAGCTCATTAAAGAAAGACAGCGTTGGCGAAAACGTAATTCAATGGATGAATCTTCCAGAATGGTATGCCCTAAAAGAAGCAATAGTAAAAGACAAAGCAGAGATAGACAGTGCTGCTAAGGTTGCAGGAGTAGAATCGCGAATGATAGTAAGTTGTTTAGTAGGAGAACAAATTCGCCTATTTAATTCCAAGAGAGAAATGTACAAAAAATATCTTGGTCCTGTAAAAGTTCTATCAGTGCAATCACAATTTTCTTTTGGTGTTAATGGCATAAAAGATTTCACAGCAATGCAGGTTGAAAAACATCTAAAAGATGACACATCATCCTTTTACATGGGTAAGAAATACGAAAACATCTTAGACTTCAAAACAGAAAATCATCAAGAAGAAAGAATGAATCGCTTGGTTGATTATAAGAGCCATTACTATTCTTACCTATACACAGCCTGTATCCTACACCAAACAAAAATACAATGGCAAAGAGCAGGTTACGACATAGCCTCACGTCCCGAAATACTTTTCACTTTATTCAATATAGGTTT
>JAGCLI010000095.1 GCA_017647065.1 Bacteroidales bacterium | reverse complement strand
CGAAAAGCTCGTTTAGAATTTTCTAAATCAGGGATAGAAATTTCTAAATCAAGGATAGAAAAAATTAAATCAAGGTTTTTTTGCATGAAAATCAATGAAAAAATTGCAAAAATCAAAGAAAAAATCCGAAAAAACAAAGACTTTTTTTGCAAAATTAGGGCTTAAAAAAGCTAAGTCTTTGATTTTGTGATTTTTAGTTAAGGGCTTATATTTTCAATATTTGCAATCAGAAATCTTAAAGTTGAAAATATCGCACGCATTTGGCGTTAAGTGGAGGGAAAACGATTTTATTTTTGTTCTTATCGTATCTTTAAAACCTCTCCGTTTTCAAATATTTTAACAATGCTTGATGCTTGTGTGCCTTTTGCTTGAAATTCTTGTGGGGAAATAAAGTCTGCTTTTTCTTTTATAATGTTTGAGATTTCTTGAAAGCCTTTTGGACTTGGCTCTCCGCTGATATTTGCAGACGTACTTACTAAGGGACGGTTCAATTTCTTTAAAATTTCTTGACAATAGTGGTGATTTGGTATGCGAATGCCTATTGTACCGTCATTTGATAGCATTTCAAGTGGAAGATTCTTTGCTTTGGGATAGATTATTGTTAGGGGAGAGGTTGTTTCTTTTATTAGGTCTAAGGCTTTTTGTGGAATTGTTTCTACGTATTGGCTTATCATTTCCACATCTTTGCAAAGGAGAATGAAATGTTTTTCAGCTGTGCGTCCTTTTATATCAATTACTTTTTGGATTGCTTCTTTTTGTGTAGCATCGCAACCAATTCCCCAAATAGTATCGGTGGGATAAAGTATTACCCCACCGTTTTTTAAAATTTCTACTTCTTTTTCTGTCATTTATTTCATCAAGAAATTGATGTCATCTGTAAGAGAATATTCTTTTGGTTCCATTCCACCGTGGAATACTTTCATTTTGTTGTCTCTTCCTATTAAAGAAAGTTTTCCTTCTTTCAATCTTAGAGCTGTTGCTTCTCTTATTCCTGCTACCCAAATGTTTGGATTAACGATTATGAATTCATTTAAACGGTCATCTCTTGTTTCTCCACCGTGTTTTGGGTCAAAGAAATCAGTATAGTGAGGATTGATTTGGAAAGGAACAAGTTTCATGCAATCAAAGCTTTTAGGTTCTATGATAGGCATATCGTTTGTTGTTTTAAGGCTTGGACCTGCTACATTACTTCCAGCACTCCAACCCATATAAGCTGTTCCGTTCATTACTTTTTCTGAAATAAGTTCCATTATTTCATTTTTGTATAATTCATATACAAGATGGAAAGTATTTCCTCCGCCGACTGCTATACATTCTGCTTGTTCTACTGCTTTTTTTGCATCAGCTTCTTTGTGAATGCTATATAAATCAAGTCCTATTGTTTCAAAAACTGCTTTTACTTTTGTTTCGTAGTTGTCGTATCCCATACTTACTCCTGCGTAAGGAATAAATAATACGCGTTTTACTCCACTTTCTTGACAAAAGTTTTGAATCATTTCTTTGCACCAGCCTAAATAGGCTTCACCTCTATTGGTAGAATTACTTATTAGTAATAGATTTCTTTTCATTTTCTTTATTTTTTATGTTTATTTCTTACAAAAATACTCGTTTTCTTTTAACCTACAAAACAAATTTTGTAATTTTGCATAAAAT
>JAGCLI010000094.1 GCA_017647065.1 Bacteroidales bacterium | reverse complement strand
TATTTGATTTGCTAATGCGTCAGTTAAGCCTAATAGTGTGAAGGTTTCTACTGTTCCGTATGCTGTGCCTGCTTCGTTTGTGATGTATGCACGATAGAAGTATGTTTGTCCTTCTACTAAGTCTGTTACCGCTTGGCTGAATGTGTTAGCATTTAATGTTGCTGTGATGTTTTGTACATTGTTGTCTTCAAGTGTGAAGTCTGCTGTTGTAGATAATGCAAAGCCTACTGTAAAGTTTTCTGAGTTTCCTGCACTTACTAAGGCTCCATTCAAGGTTGCACTTGTGTTGCCTACGTTAGTTGCTGATAATGTGCTAACCTGACCTTCTACTACTTCATTATCTTGTTCGGAATGAGTTAAAAAACTTATTGCCACCCACGCTGAGTTTTCGTTTTCGCATACTGCTCTTACCTCTACCATATATTGAGTTAAAGGTGTAAGGTCTGTTAAAATTTTATTTGTAGAAGAAAGCGTTTCTATCTCACCTGCATTTAATTTTATTTCGTAATTATCTGCTGAACCTACCCAACTGATTTCTGCTGTTGAAGATGTAATATTTGTTACAGTCAATTCTGTTGGTGCATCGCATGGTAGGATTTCTTCTATAATAGGTCCTACATATAAATTATCAATATACAAATTATTGTCACCATTATAAATGGTACTTTCTCCATAAAAACCTATTTTTACTAAGCCCGACAATGGATTTCCATAAGAATCTTGTAATAAATAGGTAATTCTTGTAAATGAAGTATCTGTAAAATCTGAGAAATTATGCTCTGCATCTTCATCTTGGTCTGTATATATTAAGGCATATTCGTTTGACCAAGTCAATCCTCCATCTATTGAAACCACTATTGCGAATACGTCATCTGGTGCTGGCTGTGGAGCATTTTCCGCAGAAGAAAAAGCTTTCAAAGCAACATCTAAGGACAATATATTGGTCTCTGTTCCATTTCCTAAGTCAATTTGAGGGGTTATTAACCAATGTTGCCTAACATCTGTTCCATAAATATTTATTTTCATCTTTGAAGTAACGTTATCAGCAACGCTATCTGTTGATTGAAACCAATATTGTTGATTATCTACAAAAGTAACATTTTCAGATAACAATCCTTTTGCAGTACTCCAACACGTATTTCTTGCTACATCTTCGTCAAAAGATTCTTCGTATGGCAATTGGATTAAAGGACATTCTGTACGAAATGTTATTTTTTTTGAATGAGCAGACTCTGTTTCTCCACAATCAGAAGTTACATAGAAAGAATAAGTAGTTGTAGGTAAAAGATTATTCAATTCTACCGAAGGTGCGTTTACAGATATTGAAGTATAGGTGTTTGCAGCCAATGTTTTGTAATATACATTCCATTGAGTATGGGTTGTGTCTGCATCTTCCCACATTATTATTGCATTATTACCTATTATTTCTGCTACTTCTGGAACACTCGTTGGAGGAGTACAAACTGTTGTATATAAAGAGACATTGTCTATTGCCGCAGGAACTATTGTATCTTCGCTATTTGTATAGCCCCATGTAAGAAATACTAAGCGTTTATCACCTCTTATGTTATCTAAAAATACTCTTTCATTTTGCCAATTATCAGAAGCATAAAGCAAAATTATTCTTTCTTCTTCTAATGGGAAGGTATCTGTTGGCGGAGTGTCGTAAGTTGTTAAGTAAACTGCTAAACCATTTTGTATTTCATTATCTACTTCTCTCCCTCTTATTTTCCAATCAAAGGAAAGTTCAAAAAGTTCATCTGTTTCGCCAAATGAAAAATCTTTCCACATATAAGCATAAGTTATATTTGAAGAAGATTGTGCCGAATAAGTCAATCCATTATCTATTGATATATATGCGGCAGAGCCTGCATCGGAGGAGGTCGCTGTGCCTATGCTCCAAATATTATTTGTTAAATTATTTGTTATATGCCATGTATTTGCATCTTCTAAATCATCAAAAGAAGTCAAATATGGGATAGATGCACCTGCTTCTTTAGTAGTAAAAAAGGCTATTGTCCATGGTGAATTTGTGGTTCCACACACACTTCTTATTCCAATCACATAATCTGTTGTAGGCAACAAGCCAGATAATTCTATTGGTGATGATGATGAAACTAATATTGGAGTAACAGTATCAATAACTGAGGTTTCTACTCCAGGAGCAATGACATATTCCCATGTGCTTGCTAAACCCCATGTGTTATATGAAACTTTTGCGGAGTTTGAAGTAATTGCAGAAAATAAAATACCATAAGGTACTTGGCATTCACTCCATTGTTCAAGCGAAACATTATCTACAAAAATTGTGTAATTACCATCATAAACTGTTGTTTCTCCATAAAAAGCAAATCTAACTTTTCCGCTTAAAGCTTGATTGTTTTCATCAACTAATTTATAGGCATATCTCGTTATTTGATTGTTTAAGTTTGAAAAATTATGATTCGTATCTAAGTCATTGTCAGAAAAAACCAACCCATTAGCAATATCCCAAGTCAATCCTCCATCAAGAGAAACTATTACTGCAAATTTA
This sequence comes from Bacteroidales bacterium, assembly GCA_017647065.1. GTDB lineage: Bacteria > Bacteroidota > Bacteroidia > Bacteroidales > P3 > Onthomorpha. The sequence continues at coordinate 1,791 of JAGCLI010000094.1, read as the reverse complement.
TTATCAGAGGTTGTTTGTTGAAATATATTTTCCCCTTTTACACCCAAGTCAAAAGCAATTTGCTTTACGCTTGTCTCATCTGACAAATCAATTATTGGAGACATTGCCCAATAATACATGGTATTGTGCGAGGTATTCAATGCAAGGAAATCCGATCTTTGAGCTCCTATGCTATCATTTGCAATAATCCATCCCTCTGAAGTAGAAGAAAGTTGAGATGTTGTTATTGTACCGTTTTGCATGAATGCTCCTGAATATTTATTCCAACAAGAAGGAGAAAGAAGTACATTCGATTCAAAATCTTCAAACCATGGACTTTCTAATGTTAAGCATGGAGTAGAGATTGTTTGCAAATTAGTGTATAATGTTTCAGCAGGAGAACAGATAATTCCTATTTGAAAATCATAAATCATTTGATGTTCTATTCCTTCTGTGATTGTGTAAGGGAAATTACTTGATGTTAAATTTACTATTTCTGTGTATTCTGTTGAAAATAAAGATTTGTATTTGATTGTGTAAGTAAGTCCTGTATTAAGTTCATCTGTAACATTTACTATTATGGAAGGAGATGTATTATTTTCTGCTTCTAAAAATGAAAGATTGAAGTCTATATCAGAAACACAAGCATGAGAAATTAATCTTATATTATCTATAACTCCTCCTGGTTGATTTCCTAACATGTGATCGTTTTTCCATTTAAAGACTAAGTTATAAACTCCAAAATATTCGCTTGATAAAATTTTTGTATAAGTATTCCAATCAGCACTACCTGATAAATATGAATGTCCGTTATAAGATATTATATTGTATAGCTCACTAACAGTATCTCCATAAGGGACTAAATAAACGGTTATATTATCATACTCTCCTTCTCCCAAACATTTCCAATCAAACGAAAGTTCAAATTCTACCTCTGGTGTAAATGAAATTGGGAAAGATGCAAATGACTCTGCTGAACTTGTTTTATTATACGTTGCTGTTACACCATTGTCTTTCGATACATACAATGCATTTCCCAAAAGCGTGTCAAGTGAATTGTTTTCTGCATTTCCAATCACCCAAGTGTTTACTTCTCCAGAAAATGTCATTGTAGGAGTAGTGGCAACTGTGTTAAAATCCATTGATATTGGCAAAGTATATGCAAAAGGTATTGTTTTTGTTATAGGATTTGTCCAATCACCTTCACAATTTTGCTTAACGGCAAAGGCGTATGTTGTTCCCGTAGTTAATCCTTCAACTAAAAACGGAAGTTCTTCGTTTGCAGCAATAGTTATCGTTGTTGCTGTTTCTGGATTAAAAGTAGTATTTTCGGTAATTGGAGAATATGCAAGTAAGACCCCTGATTCAGTAATATTTCCTGTATTATAGGTTATTAAAACTGATTGAGAGGCTTCTCTAACTGCAAAATCATATACATCAGGACATGTTGGCTGTGTAGTGATTGAGAAATTATCTAGATAAAAAGATTGAGAGGCTTCTCTAATTACAAGGGCTATACGTACATTTCCTACATAAGAATTAAGCGATACTTCTGCCATTTTCCATTCATCAATGTTTGAATTTGCTGTATTAAAACTTGCAAGAAAAACAAAGTTAGATGTATCTGCCATTGACGAATAATTCATTGAACTATCAAGAACATATACATCTATTTTAGGCATATTAACAGATGTATTGGTTATTTTGTACTGAAAATTCAAACGTTGATTTCCTGTTAATTCAAAAACAGGACTTATTATCCATTCTGAAAAAGTTGCGTTAGTTGGATAAGATATTCCTGAAAAGAATAAG
>JAGCLI010000093.1 GCA_017647065.1 Bacteroidales bacterium | reverse complement strand
GTTTGTACTTCATCGGCTATGAAAAGTACGTTATGTTTTTTACAGAGTTCGTAACATTTTTTCAAATATCCTTCGTTTGGCACATAAACTCCTGCTTCGCCTTGAATAGGTTCTACAAGAAATCCCGCTACTTTATCACCTAATTTTTCAAGTGTTTGTTCTAAGGCTTGGCAATCATTGTATGGAATTTTTACAAAGCCGGGTGTGAATGGTCCGAATTGACCATAGCTGTCCGGGTCTGTGGACATGGAAATTATTGATATGGTTCGTCCGTGGAAATTGCCTTCGCAACAAATTATTATTGCTTCGTTTTCCGGTATTCCTTTGACTTTGTATCCCCAACGTCTTGCTAATTTCATTGCTGTTTCGTCTGCCTCTGCTCCTGTGTTCATTGGCAAGACTTTATCATAGCCAAAGTATTCTGTTATATATTTTTCGTATGGTCCTAAGCAATCATTATAAAACGCTCTTGAAGTAAGGGTTAGCGTTTTTGCTTGTTCGCATAAGGCATTCACTATTTTTGGGTGACAATGTCCTTGATTTACTGCCGAATATGCCGATAAAAAATCAAAATAACGTTTTCCTTCAACGTCCCAAACAAAAGCTCCTTCTCCTTTTGAAAGAACTACTGGTAGAGGATGGTAATTGTGTGCACCATATTGGTGTTCCATTTCGATGAATTGTTCCGATTTTGTCATAGCTTTAAGGTTTTAATTATTATTTTAATGATTTTGCAAATATAATAAACGTTTTTTACTAAACAAACATTTTTTTAAAAAATTTTATAAAAGAAACAGTTTTCTCTATCATTTTGTTTCTAAATTGAAGTTTTTGCGTATTTTTGCAGAATATGTTGAATTTAGAAGAAAAACTAAGGTTTCCTGTATTTAAACTCTTGCAACAAGCCGCCGATTCTTTGGGTTTAGAGACCTATGTTGTAGGTGGTTATGTTAGAGACGCAATAATGAATCGTCCTTGCAAGGATATTGATGTTGTAACTATTGGTAGTGGAATTAAATTGGCCAATAAATTACACGAAATGTTGGGTAGCAAGACCTCTAAGGTGAGTGTGTTTAGAAATTTCGGCACTGCTATGCTTAATTATAAAGATGGCCAAGAGGTTTGGCAAATTGAGTTTGTTGGTGCAAGAAAAGAAAGTTACAATAGAGATTCTCGCAAACCTATTGTTGAGGATGGAACTTTGGAAGATGACCAAAATAGAAGAGATTTCACTATTAACGCTATGGCTATTTGCCTTAATGAAAAGAATTATGGTAAATTGCTTGATCCTTTTAATGGTATAAATGATATTAAAAATCAAATAATTCAAACACCTCTTGATCCCGATATTACTTTTTCGGACGATCCTCTTAGAATGCTTAGGGCTATTAGATTTGCAAGTCGTTTAGATTTTTCTATTCACCCCGATACTTTTGAGGCAATAAAGCGTAATGCTTATAGGATTGAGATTGTGTCAATGGAAAGAAATATTGAGGAAATAAATAAAATGATTCTTTCCTCCCATCCTTCAATGGCGTTTCGTTTAATGGAGAGATGTGGATTGTTGGAAAGGATTATTCCCGAACTTGTAAAGCTTAAAGGCACGGAATCAGTCGGAGAAAAATCCCATAAAGACAATTTTAAGCATACATTAGAGGTTTTGGAAAATATTTCTAAAAAAACCGATAATCTTTTCTTGCGTTGGACTGCTCTTTTGCACGATATAGGAAAACCTTATTGCAAACGTTTTGATGAAAAGACCGGCTTTTCGTTTCATGGTCACGAAATCAAAGGAAGTAGAATGGTGAAAAATATTTTTAGACGTTTGAAACTTCCTTTGAATGAAAAGATGAAGTATGTTGAGAAGTTGGTTTCTTTGCATTTACGACCTATTATTTTAGCCGAAAATATTGTTACCGATTCTGCTGTAAGGCGTCTTTTGTTTGATGCGGGGGAAGATATTGATGATTTAATGCATCTTTGTCAAGCCGATGTAACTTCTAAAAACATCAATAAGGTTAAGCAATATATGCAAAACTTTGAAATTGTTAAACAAAAGCTTATTGAGATTGAAGAAAAGGATAAAATTAGAAACTTTCAACCCCCTGTTAATGGAGAAGAGATTATGGAGATTTTTTCTTTAAGTCCTTGTAGAGAAATTGGCATTTTAAAAACTATTATCAAAGATGCTATTTTAGATGGTGTTATTCCAAACGAAAGAGAGGCGGCTTTGAATTTGCTTTTTATTGAGGCCGAAAAATTAGGTTTAAAAAAGAAATGAGCAAAAAAAAATTAATTGTTTTAATCGGCCCTACGGCGGTAGGTAAAACAAATTTAAGTATAGAATTGGCTAATTTTCTTAATACCGAAATTGTTTCCGCCGATTCACGTCAATTCTATAAGGAATTGAATATAGGAGTTGCAACGCCTTCTTCTTTGGAACTCTCTATGGCAAAGCATAATTTGATTGGCCATATTTCGATTCATCAAAAATATAATATAGCAGATTTTGAGCAAGATGCACTTAGAGAATTAGAAAGAATCTTTTGCCAAAACGATTATGCCATTCTAACGGGTGGAAGTGGACTTTATGTTAATGCCCTTTGTTATGGGGTAGATAATATGCCCGATGTTGATATTAAAATAAGAGAGGAATTAAACCAAACATTCTCTACGCAAGGTATTTTACCTCTTCAAGAAGAATTAAAGCAAAAAGATCCCGAATATTGGGAAATTGTAGATAAACAAAATCATATAAGACTTATTCGTGCCTTAGAGATTTGTCGTCAAACGGGCAAAACCTTCACTTCTTTTCGCTCCGGAGAAAAGAAAAAACGTGATTTTGAAATAATAAAATTAGGTCTTGAACGAAGTAGAGAAAATCTTTTGGAAAGAATTTATAAAAGGGTTGATATTATGATTGAAGAGGGATTGATTGAGGAGGCAAAAAGCGTTTGCCCTTTTAGGAATTTACAAGCCCTACAAACCGTTGGCTACAAGGAATTATTTGAATATTTCGATGGAAAGGTTGATTTACCTACGGCTATTGAGAATATAAAAATCAATACAAGACAATATGCTAAAAGGCAAATGACTTGGTTTAAGAAAGACAAAAATACAACTTGGCTTTGTGCCGAAAATAAAATTGATTGGAAATGTTTAGACTTATAATACCCATATTACTATTTTTTTGCTTTACAAATAACCTTGTAGGACAAGAAGAGGTAAAGAAAAAAAACTTAATTTATAATTCTTCTTTTGAGGATCATCTTTATTGTCCTCAAAAAATTGAACCATACGGACAAATGATGGAAGTAGAGGCTTGGTGGCAACCCACAGGTGGCTCTTCCGATTATTATCACCCTTGTGGAGGAAAGCAATGTCAAATGCCAAAGAATAAACTTGGTTATCAATATGCAAAAACGGGTGAGGCAATGGTAGGAATCTACACTTCAAAAACATCGTATCGTGAATATATTCAAACCGAACTTAAAGAAGCTCTTCAAGCGGGAGAAAAATATAAATTTAGTTTTTGGGTTAGCCTTTCGGAATATTCAACCGGGGCGGTTGCAACCTTAGGTGGTTTGTTTACAAATGAAAGAATAACCGATAATACAAGGGAATTGTTTACCAATAACACAAAAACAAAACACACAAATGGCATTAAGCAAGAAATCGCCAAGATTTTCAAACCCCAAGTTGTGAATCCTTTTGATAAACCTTTGTTAGATACCGAAAAATGGCAAAAAATAGAAGGAGAATTCATTGCAAAAGGTGGCGAAAAGTTTCTTACAATTGGTAATTTCTACCCAGAGGAACAAAGCAATCTACTTTTTCCAAAATATTTAAAGCAAATTCTTCCCGGAGCCTATTACTATATTGATGATGTTGAACTTTATTGTTTGACTTGTAACGAAAAGAAAATTATAAAACAAGAAAACATCACAATAACTACTCAAAAAAACAAACCAAAATATGAGGTTGGACAAGTAATTATTTTAGAAAATATTTTCTTTGACTTTGATAAAAGCGTACTTTTACCTCAAAGTTTTGTTGAATTACACAAATTGATAAATATATTAGAGGAATATCCTAATATGACAATAGAACTTTCGGGACATACCGATAGTAAAGGTAGTGATAAATATAATTTAAAACTTTCAAAACAAAGAGCAGAAGCAGTTTTCAATTATTTAGTTGAAAAAGGCATTAGTGAAAAACGTTTAACTCACAAAGGATTTGGAGCAAAACAACCGATTGCGGATAATTCAACGGATGAGGGACGTGCAAAGAATAGAAGAGTTGAATTTAAAATAATTTCAATGTAGTATGGAAAAGCAAATCTACCCTTTAATTGATAAAAGAATTGAGGATTATTGTCAAGAATTTTGTTCAAAAGAAGATGAACGTTTGCGATACATCGATAGACAAACCCATATTAAGTTTTTAAGACCAAATATGATTAGTGGAAATTGGCAAGGCACATTCTTAAAAATCATTTCCTTGCTTGTAAAGCCTAAAAATGTTCTTGAATTAGGCACATTTACCTCTTATGCCACAATTTGTCTTGCGGAGGGATTGGAAAAAGAAGGTGTTGTTCATACGATTGAAAGAGATGAAAGTTTAAAAGATTTTATTGAAGAGACTATTGCAAAATTTAATCTTGAAAACAAAATAAAGCTCCACATTGGAAACGCTATTGAGGTAATTGATTCAATAGAGGGTAATTTTGATTTAATATTTATTGATGCCGACAAAGCGAGTTATCCCCTTTATTTCAACAAATGCGTAGAAAGATTAAATAGTGGAGGAATTATGATTGCGGATAATATTCTTTGGTATGGAAAAGTAGTTTTGGATGTAAAAGATAGCGACAAAGAAACTAAGGCTTTGATGAATTTTAATAAAATGGTAACCGAAGATGAACGCTTAGATAATCTTATAATACCAATAAGAGATGGTCTTATGGTAGCAAGAAAGAAGTAAATTCGTTAAATCCTAAACTATTATAACGACTATAATAAGGCAAATAAGGGTTACAATACAAGAAAGGATTGTTTGAATCAACCAATGTCAAAGATATATCTATAAAAGACTTTTCATTAAACATATAACGCATTGAAGCATTGAAAGCTCTTGTGTAATACATATCCATATTTCCAACATTTCCATTGATAGAAAAAGCATTCATACTACTAACATAAGCCGAAAAACTTAGCAATAGTTTATCCGAAGCTTTGTAATCAAGAGCAGCATTGAGAGAGATTTGTTTTCCTTTTGCAGAATAAGGAGCCTTATCCTCTATTTTTTCAAAAGGACATTTAAATGCAAAATCCGTTGAAGAAATCCCAAGTCTTACCCCTACTTTATCATTAAGCCATTGTCCATAACCAACACCCATTCTATTTGCAAGGAAGTTATCTCCAATAGAGGCCGAATATGACAAACTTACATTGCCTTTGTCAGGACTTGATTCCTGACAATAGGCAACAAAGCTAAATGAAAAAAATAAAAAAATTAGAATTAGTTTTCTCATACTAAATTTTTACCAACGTATTCCGTGATTCCAATTATCAAAAAAGTAAGAAACGCTGAATGTAATTAGTTGTTGGCGAGGAGAAGATGGCACAGATATATTAAAATATTCAAAAGATGTTGATACATTTTCTATATTCTTTGCCTCATATCTTTCGGTAAACTTCTTATTATAATCATAGAACGGAGTAATGCTATATTGGTATTGCACAAGGAATTGTAAACTTTTCCATTCAAAGCCTAATCCTATTTGTAAACCTCCATCTACTTGCCAAGTTCCATCACTTGCAAAAGTATCATCGCGATCCTTCCAATAGGTTGCACCATGCACGGTTGGATCAAAGCAAATTAAACGATGCACTCCCGTTTCATCATTTCTAAAAGGCTCTCTTATTGGCTCGTGTTGAGTTCTTGGAGAATCCTTTTCTCCATAATGATCCTCAAAATCCGTAAATCCATATAAGCCTACGCCAAAAAATGCTCCCAAAGAAGCAACAAGACGCCAATCATCATTCAATTCATACTTGTACATAAAGTCAATAGGAATTTGAAGATAATCCGCCTTTGCATCTATTTCAACATTTTGCGTATTTAACCTATATCCTTTTGTTGTGTATAAGAGATTTGCTTGCAAAAAGAAGTATTCATTTAGTTGAGCTTGTGCAGCAAATCCGGCATTAAAGCCAAACTTAAATGGTTTAGTATCGGTAAAACCTATATGATTTAATTGTTCATCAAAATAGGCTAAACCATTGTAAATATCTAATCCTTTTGCAGAGGTAAGGTCGCTCATATTAAACCCTGCTCTTAATCCTAATCTTATCAATGGTGCTTTGTTTCTTCTTTGTGCTGAAAGATTCTCACTGAAACTTACAGACAAAAGAAGAAACAACATTGATAGAAATAAAACTCTATTTTTCATAAT
>JAGCLI010000092.1 GCA_017647065.1 Bacteroidales bacterium | reverse complement strand
GAGGAATAGAAATGGATAGAGTATTTAATGGATAAATCTTAGTGAAATGAAAATAAAAGTAACACAAATAAAAAGTGGTATAGGTCGTCCAGCAGATCAAAAACGTACATTAGAGGCTTTAGGTCTAAGAAAAATTAGACAATCTAAAGTACATGAGTTGACAGCACCTATACAAGGAATGATAGCTAAGGTTAGTCATTTAGTAGAAGTAGAAGAAATTAATTAAGAAATTAAGAGAAAATATCATGAATTTAAGCACACTTAAACCTGCGGAAGGTTCTACAAAGAACCGTAAGAGAATAGGACGTGGACAAGGCTCTGGAAGAGGTGGTACTTCAACAAGAGGTCACAAGGGAGCAAAATCTCGTTCAGGATATTCTCGTAAGATAGGTTTTGAAGGCGGTCAAATGCCGTTGTATAGACGTTTACCAAAGTTTGGATTCAATAATATCAACAGAATAGAGTATGTTGGAATCAATATTGATACATTATCTGCTTTGGTAGAAAAAATTCAAGTTAAAGATGTAACTTTGGATTTAATGCAAGCACACGGACTAATTTCTTCAAAAGATAGAGTAAAGATTTTAGGACGAGGAGAGTTAAATACAACAATTAATGTTACAGCGCACGCATTTTCTAAAACAGCAAAAGCTGCTATTGAAGAAAAAGGCGGAGTAGCAACAACAATCTAATAACAGATGAAACGATTTATCAATACATTAAAAAACATCTGGAATATAAAAGAACTAAGAGAAAGAATACTCTATACTTTAGCACTTGTGCTAATTTATAGAGTGGGTTCTTTTGTCGTTATTCCGGGTATCAATCCATCTGACTTAGCAGGATTGCAAGATCAGACAAAAGATGGTGTGTTAGGTTTGTTGAACATGTTCTCTGGTGGAGCTTTTTCAAATGCTTCAATCTTTGCATTAGGTATTATGCCGTATATCACAGCTTCAATCGTTATGCAACTATTGACAATGATTGTACCATATTTTACTAAAATACAAAGAGAGGGAGAAAGTGGAAGAAGAAAAATAAACCAAATGACAAGATGGTTAACAATAATTGTTACTATCTTCCAATCATTTGCATATCTTGCAAACCTAAGAAACCAAATTGGAGGCGCAACAATATATAGTATAACTGGATCAGATAGCCCTAATTTCATAAATTGGGTGTTACCAATATCAATATTATTGACTTGCGGAACATTGTTTGTAATGTGGCTTGGAGAAAGAATTACAGACAAGGGAATAGGTAATGGTATTTCGTTGTTAATCATGGTTGGTATCGTTGCACGTTTACCATTTGCATTATTTGCAGAATTTGCTTCACGTATGGAAGACAATGCAGGACAATTGGTGATTTTATTTGTTGAATTAATAGTATTATTGGTAGTGATTATGCTATGTATATTGTTAGTTCAAGGAACGAGAAGAATCCCTGTTCAATATGCAAAAAGAATTATAGGAAATAAACAATATGGAGGAGCAAGACAATATGTTCCTATAAAAGTTAATGCAGCAGGTGTAATGCCAATAATTTTGCACAAGCGATAATGTTTATCCCAGTGACTTTATTTGGATTCTCTGATTCAGAAAGTATGTCTGGAATAAAAGCAGCGTTATCTAACTTTGAAGGATTTTGGTATAATTTCATCTTTGCTATAATGATTATATTGTTTACTTATTTCTATACAGCAGTAGCAATAAATCCAAAGCAAATGTCTGATGATTTAAAGAAAAACGGAGGTTTTATACCAGGCGTAAAACCAGGTAAAAAAACAGAAGAATTTCTTGATAATGTATTATCAAAAATAACACTTCCAGGTTCTATATTTTTAGCTTTTGTAGCAATATTACCAGCAATAGTAAGAATGTTTGGAGTAAATTCACAATTTGCTCAATTTTACGGAGGAACCTCACTATTGATTATGGTTGGCGTTGTACTTGATACATTACAACAAATAGAAAGCCATTTGTTGATGAGACATTACGACGGTTTGACTAAATCAGGAAGAATTAAAGGTAGAGGTCAAATGTAATAAAATCCGAATATTATAATGATACAAATAAAGACAAAAGACGAAATAGAACAACTTAGAAAAAGTGCCCTCATGGTTGGGGACACTTTATCTGAGGTTGCGAAATTCATAAAAGCAGGAGTATCCACAAAGCAATTAGATGCTATTGCTGAAGATTATATCAGAAGCAATGGGGGAATACCAACATTTAAAGGTTATATGGGATATCCTGCAAGTCTTTGTATCTCTATCAATGAAGTTGTAGTTCATGGAATACCAGGAGATAGAATTATAAAAGATGGAGATATAGTATCAATTGATTGCGGAGTAACATACAATGGTTGGGTAGGAGATTCAGCATATACTTTTGCTTTACAAGGCGTAAAAGAAGATTGGAAACAATTGATAAAAGTAACAAAAGAATCACTATACTTAGGTATAAAAGAATGCGTAATAGGAAATCGCATAGGGGATTTAAGTTATAAAATTCAAAATCATTGTCAATCATTTGGATACGGAGTTGTTCGAGAATTATGCGGACATGGTTTAGGTAGAAATATGCACGAAGATCCATCTGTTCCTAACTATGGTAGAAGAGGAACAGGTTCACGTTTTAGAGAAGGAATGGTCATAGCGATAGAACCTATGATTACCTTAGGAAATAGAGAAGTTGTTTTTGAGTCAGATGGTTGGACTTGTAGAACAGCAGACTATTCTCCTGCGGCACATATGGAACATGATGTTGCAATTACAGAAAATGGACCTGAAATTTTATCAAGTTTTGATTCTATTGAAAAAGCAATAAAACAAAATATAAACTTAGAAGAAATTTAATTATGGCGAAACAAGCTTCCATACAATTAGATGGTACAGTATTGGAATCATTAGGAAATGCAATGTTCAGTGTTGAATTAGAAAATGGACACGTTATTATAGCACACATATCAGGTAAGATGCGTATGCATTACATTAAAATTTTGCCAGGAGATAAAGTGCAAGTAGAAATGTCTCCATACGATTTGACAAAAGGACGTATTACATATCGACATAAATAAACTGCGAAATTATAAATAAAATTAAAAATATTACCGAAAAATGAAAGTTAGAACCTCAGTTAAAAAAAGATCTCCTGAATGCATAGTCGTTCGTAGAAAAGGAGTTGTCTATGTTATAAATAAGAAAAATCCGAAATATAAACAAAGACAAGGGTAATTAAGTAATTAAACAAATAATAATTTATGGCAAGAATTGCAGGTATAGACTTACCAAAGAACAAAAGAGGTGTAATCGGTTTGACCTATATTTATGGAATAGGAAGAAGTTTAGCATCACAAATATTAGCTAAAGCTGGAATCGATGAAAATAAAAAGGTAAGTGATTGGAGTGACGATGAACAAAATGCAATCCGTACAATAATCGGAGAAGAATACAAAGTAGAAGGAGCATTACGTTCAGAAGTACAAATGAACATCAAGAGATTGATGGACATAGGATGTTACAGAGGAATACGTCATCGTAACGGATTACCACTACGTGGACAAAGCACAAAGAACAATGCAAGAACACGTAAAGGTAAAAAGAAAACAGTTGCAAACAAGAAGAAAGCAACTAAGTAATAAGTAATTAAAATTTGAATGCGGATTATATATAAAAAAGTTAGAGAAATTAGGAGCATTCATTAAGTAATAACAAATTAAATATTGTAAGGAGACAATATGGCAAAAAATGCTAAAACAACGAAGAAAAGAGTAGTAAAAGTAGAACCAGTAGGAAAAGCGTTCATCTTTGCTTCTTTCAACAATTGTATTATTTCGTTGACAAACAATGCTGGACAAGTAATAGCTTGGTCATCAGCAGGAAAAATGGGATTTAGAGGTTCAAAAAAGAACACTCCATACGCTTCTCAAATGGCGGCAGAAGATTGTTCAAAAGTAGCATTTGACTACGGTTTGAGAAAAGTAAAAGTATTTGTAAAAGGACCTGGTGCAGGACGTGAATCAGCAATCAGAGCAATCAATACATCTGGAATAGAAGTATTGGAAATTACTGATGTTACACCATTACCACACAATGGTTGTCGTCCACCAAAAAGAAGAAGAGTGTAAAAATTGTGTAATCTAAAAAAAAGAAATTATGGCAAGATATATAGGTCCTAAAAGTAAAATAGCAAGAAAATTTAAAGAACCGATTTATGGAGCTGATAAAAACTTTGAAAAAAGAAACTATCCTCCAGGACAACACGGTATAAATAAAAGACGTGCGAAACAATCAGAATACGGATTGCAGTTAATGGAAAAACAAAAAGCAAAATATACATATGGTATATTAGAAAAGCAATTCCGTAACTTGTTTGAAAAAGCATCAAGAAAAACAGGGATTACAGGTGAAGTGTTATTACAATTGATTGAATCAAGATTAGATAACGTAGTTTATCGTTTAGGAATAGCACACACAAGAAATCAAGCAAGACAAATGGTTTCTCACAAACATATCACAGTAAACGGACAAATTGTTAATATACCATCATATTTGTTAAAAGTTGGCGATGTTGTAGGAGTGAGAGAACGTTCAAAATCATTAGAAATAGTTGAGGAATCATTATCATCAAGAGTAAACTATTCATGGTTAGAATGGAATGGAGAAAAGATGGAAGGAAAATTCTTGAACTATCCAGAACGTGCAGAAATTCCTGAAAACATAGCAGAACAATTAATCGTCGAATTGTATTCTAAATAAGATTAAATAAAGAAAAAATGGCCATATTAGCTTTTCAACAACCTGATAAGGTTTTCATGATAGAATCAGATGAATTCAAAGGAACATTTGAATTTCGTCCGCTTGAACCTCGCTACGGAGTAACAATAGGAAACGCATTAAGAAGAGTATTGTTATCTTCATTAGAAGGTTTTGCTATCACATCAATAAGAATAGAAGGAGTTCAACACGAATTTGACACAATTCCAGGTGTGATAGAAGACATGACAGAAATCATTCTAAACCTAAAACAACTTCGTTTCAAAAGACTAATTGAAACAGAAGAAAGAGAAACAGTAAATTTCAAAATAGAAGGTAAGAATGTATTCAAAGCAGGCGATATCAATGATAGTTTGAATTCATTTCAAATTTTGAATACCGAAGTAGAAATATGTCACATGGAGCCTTCAGTAAGCCTTTCTATTGAAATGACAATAGAAAAGGGTAGAGGATATGTGCCTGCAGAGGAAAATAAAAAATCAGACGATGTAATAGGAACGATAGCGATTGACTCAATTCACACACCAATAAAGAATGTGAATTATTCAGTTGATAATTATCGAGTTGAACAAAG
>JAGCLI010000091.1 GCA_017647065.1 Bacteroidales bacterium | reverse complement strand
TTATCTATCTTTTTAAGAAATGCAGAAGAAAAATTCTTGTCTATACCTCCTGGAAGTTCTTGCTTTACTACTATGTAGGAGTAATTTTTAAAGATTGAAGATTCTATTTCATCGGAACACTAGTTTTGAAAATCGTCTAATGCGTTAATTAGTAAAACTGATGAAATTTGAAAATCATGTCCATACTTTAAACTCTCACATTGCATACTCTCAGAACATTCATATAAATAATAAGTGTTTAAAACATCTTCTTTTTCCTCGCAAGATGTAAGGCTAAACAATGCTATAGATAGCAAAACATAAAAAAGTAATTTAATTTTTGTACCTTTCATATTTCCAAATTTAAATTATTAAATAATAACACGATTGCAAAAATAAGATTTTTTTTGTTTTATTTTCAAAAAGTAAAGAAAAAAAAGGGAGAACGCTTTGTTTCTCCCTTTTATATTTGTGTTTTTGTGTTTCCTTATTTTGTTGTTGGAAGGATTTGGCGTGCTGCTGTTTTTGGATTGTTGATTGTGTCGCATCCGTTTACGCAACCGCCTGGGCATGACATTACTTCTATGAAGTTGCCTGGGCATTGTCCTGCTTTTGCGTATTGTTTTAATTGACGGATTACTTGTTTGTTTAATCCATCTATTACAACTTCTTTGATTACGTTTGGATCTGGTGCTGTAAGTTTAACAGATTCGGTTACTCCTGAAATCATTGCGAATCCTCTTCCGTGTCCTACGATGTTTGGATCAAGTGGCATTGGTTCTAATGCTTCTAAATCTATGTTTGAGGCTTTGAATAATGCTTCGATTTCTTCGTATGAGATTACGTAATCTACTTCGTCATATAGACAGCTTTCGCTTCTTTTTCCTACGCATGGTGATACCATAACGGTTTTTGCGTCTGGGTATTTTTCTCTTACGTGGCGTGCTGTGTAAACCATTGGTGAGTGTGTTGTAGAAACGTATTGTTGCATTTCTGGCAAATGTTTTCTTACAAGATTCATCCAACTTGGACAGCATGATGTTGTCATAAATGATGCTCCTTCGTGAAGTCTTTCTATGAATTCTTCTCTTTCGTGTTCGGTTGTGATGTTTGCTCCTAAGGCAACTTCTACTACGTCAAAGAATCCTAATTGTTTGATGCCTGCAAGTACTTTTCCATAGTCGGCTTTGAATTGTCCTCCTAATGATGGTGCTACCATAGCTACTACTTTTTTGCCTTCTTTTATGTCGCGGAAGATATCGATTAGGAATGTTTTTTCAAAGATTGCTCCGAATGGACATGCTACCATACATTTACCACAATAGATACATTTGTCTGGATCTATGTGTTCTATTCCGTGTTCGTCTTTTGAGATTGCTCCTACTGGACAGCTTTCTTCGCATGGTACTGGTTGGTAAATGATTGCGTGGAATGGACATGCTTCCATACACATTCCGCAATTCACGCATTTTTCTGTGTCTATGTTGGCTTGTTTGTCGCCTACTGTGATTGCTCCTTTTTTACATGCGTATGTACATGGTCTTGCTACACAAGCTCTACATAGATTGGTTACTATGTAGTTGTTTTTTACACATGAAGAACATGCTTCATCAACAACTGTCATCATTACTGATGTTTTGTCTGTTCTTTCTTGTGCAAGTTTTGCGTAATGTGATAATGGGTCTAATTCGTCTTTTTCGTCATATACGTTAAAGCCTAAGACTGCCATTGTTTTGTACTTCAAGACTGCTCTTTCTTTGTGTACGCAACATCTTGTGTTTTCTTTGTCTTTTGGACGCATTTCTAATGGTAATCTATCTATCTTTTCTACTAATTCATCGTTTAGTATTAGTTTTGATAGACGCATTAGTATTTCTCTTCTTATTTCTACTGCGTTATTTAATGCCATTATTTTTCGTTTTTTTAGTATTTTTGTTATTTACGCTCCATTCCTAATTGACGATAGATTTCGTCTAATAGTTTTTCTTCTGTACATTCTTGAATTAAAACATCACCTACTTTTGCGTATGGTGGTTTTGCTACGCCTTCCATGTCGTGACATCCTAAGCATGCTGAACCAATCATTTCTACTTTGTCTTTAATGTCTTCTGGCAAGTTTTTTTTCATTTTTGCCAATTCTTCACCTCCTGTTATGTAACAGTAAGTGCCTACACAAATTCTTACGTTTAACATATTATTACTGTTTTTTATTGTTTTATTATATAAATTGCATTTTTACGTCTTTCATAAATTTTGTCTCTAATAATGAGGCTATGTTTTTTACTACGTTTCTTCGTATTTCAAGTTCTACTGGCAGGCTTGGATCTTGGTGGGCTACGTTGATTTTTGTACCTACTAATAAATCTATTATATCGGCATCAAGTATCATTCTTAACATATCCCAAGCGGGTCCTTGTCCTGAGAGATCGGTTGGCTGGCCTTTTCTTAGTATTTCTACTAAGGCTCCAAGGGTTATGATTCCTTCGGTCATAAGGTCTATGCCTTCCATCTCGGATTTTGGAGGAAGGCCTGCTACTATGTCGTCTATGTTTACGGTTATTTCTTTTTTTAGTTCTCTTGAAAGGATTTGTGAGGTGGTCCCTCCACAAACTATTTTCTTTCCTTCGTATGAGGATACTATTTCTGCAAGGTATTTGTCTTTTGTTTCGGAAAATGGTGGACCTGTGCAGATTAAGAGTTTTCTTGGCTCTCTTACGTACATCACTACGCAAGAGGTGTCGTCTTTTGGACGGAGTATGTCATTGAGTTCGGCTTGTTTTACAATTTTCATTGAGAGTTCTCTTGCCGAAATTTGTGGTTGTTCTTTTAGTATGTTTTCTACAAAGTCGTAAACTAAATCGCCCCAACCAAATGGCATATCCATATTGCCTATGCCTGATTGAGTTACTCCATCGGAATAGAAGATTAGTCGGTCTTCTTTTTGAAGGGTTATGTTGGATAGTTTTAATCTTCTTTCTTCTAAGGATGCTGTATTGGCATTTCCTCTATGTATTATAGTATCACTGCCTTCTATTTGTTGTACTTTTCCGTTTCGCACCAAGATTAGTGAGGGGTTGTCGTATTCTACTATGTTTGCTTCTCCATTGGAATCTACATCAACTATTGTAAATGTAGAATAGCTTATGTTTCGTACGCTATCTACGGGTAGAGTGTTCATTATGGATTGTACGGTGCGAATAATAGGTTCGTGTCTTACTCTAAAATTCATTGCCATCGAGGCTGTCATTGTTGAAAGCACGTTGGCTTTTACTCCACTGCCTAATCCGTCTGATAGTACTGCAATGTTTCGGTTTTCTCCTACGCATTTACGTAACAAAACGGAGTCGCCACAAACTATGTTTTTGTGTTTGTTGTTTTGATAGCTTCCTACTTCTATGAATAATTTTTCTTTATTCAACATTTCTTAGTGGTTTATAGATCAAAGGTCAATGGTATGTCTTTTTTTTCTTTATCTTGATGCGATTCTACTATGGAATTGAGCATAGCTTCGGTATATGAAGCGTTTTCTCCTAATAGAAAGGCTATTTTTTGTACGACTTTCATATTTTCCATAATCACATCTTGTGTTCTTTTTAATACTATGTCTTTTCTTACTTCTGGTGCGTGAAGATTTTGTAGGATTCCACATACTAAGGAGAAGTCTTGTACTGAAAATATAGATAATCCATAGTAGTTGTCCCCATCTCTTATGTCTTGTTCTAAGACATCTACTCCTGTGCTTAGGACTGAGGAGAAGAATTTGTGGAATGGTACGAGTTTTGTAATGTCTGCTCCGTGTAAGCCTGGGTTTGTATCGTATAGTGCTTTGACTTCTTCGCCAAGCATTGAGGCAAATTTTTCGTTTGTATCTACTATTTTTAGACTTTCATTGACTATGACTATGCCTTGTGGAATTTTCTTTAATAAAATATTGGTTTTGTCTTGTGCTATTTTACGCATGTATGATACACACATATCATTTTCTGCTCTTCCGTCTATTAAGGCTTTTGCAAATTGACGGCAAGTATCGTATCCACAGCCTCCACAATTTAATTCGTCTGCTTCGCTTTTTTTATTTACTCTTTTTAGTGCTTCTTGTATTTGTTTTTGTGTGTATTCTTTTTGTTCAACGGCTTTTATATAGTCGTAGTTTTCTGATATATCTAATTGTTTTAAGGTTTCTTCGTAGTTGTGTTCTTCTTTGTTGATATTTACATTTTTTAAGACTTGTACTCTTTTTGTTGCTGAGGAACAATTTTCGTTTGAACAAGGTCCTTTTATGCAACCGCCTTCACAGGTCATTAACTCTAAGAATGTTTTGCAACTTGTGTCTAATTGATTAAAGTCGGAAAGAATTTCTTTTATGTTTTGAACACCCGAAAAAGTCATATAGCGTGCATCTACATTTCCTGTATTGTGATTGATTCTCGCTTCGGTGGTTGTTATGCTATCTATCATATTTGTTAGCATTCCTCCATCGATTGGATATAAGTTTCCTTTTGAGGCTTTGAATGGGAAAAAGACATCTTCTTCGGTTGGTTTCATAAACTCAAAGTAAATGCCCATATCATCAAATAATTCTTTGATTTCTTGGAATGTTAAAACGAAATCTATCTTTCCTTGAAATTTATCTAATTCTGATTTCTTGGCTGCACATGGTCCAACAAAGGCTACTTTTGCATTTGGGTATATGCTTTTTAAGAATAGAGAGTGTGTAATCATTGGAGAGAACACTGGCACTATGTAAGAGGAGTATTCTGGGTAGTATTTTTTAATTAGTTGCACTGCCGAAGGACAACAAGAGGATATATATACACCATTTGGTTGACTATCTATCCATGCTTTTGTTGCTTCTGCTACTTTTTCTGCTCCTATTGCGGTTTCTGATACTTGCCAAAAGCCTGCTTCTTTGAAGGCTGCTATTACTTTATGTATGTCTTCTTTGGCATATTCGCTTAGATAACTTGGTGCTAAGGAAACAATAATCTTTTCTTGTCGCATCAAGGATTGTTTTACCGAAGCTAAATCATTTCTAACTTTTTTAGTACCATTTGGACAAATAAGTGTACAAGTACCACAATAAATACATAAATCAGGAACGATTGAAGCCGAACCTGATTCTAATTTAATTGCCTTTACAGGACATGCTTTTACACATCTGTAACAATCTTGACAATTACTTTTTTCCGTATAAACAGGAGCTGTGTTTTGCATAAGAAAACTATTTTTTAAAGTCCAAACTTATTGTTTAATATCTCTAACAATTTTGTTTTGTTTACCATTGTGAACATCTCACCATCGATTATCACAACAGGACCTTGGCTACATTGTTGAGAACATAACTGTCCTTTGAAAGTAATCTTTGCTTTTAGGTCATTAACTTTAAGATATTCTTGGATAAATTCAAGATTCTTGTTGTTTCCTCTTGCAAAGCAAGAACTACCTAAACAAATTATTATTTCTTTCTTTTCCATTGTATTGTGTTTTATTTATTTTTTAATCTGA
>JAGCLI010000090.1 GCA_017647065.1 Bacteroidales bacterium | reverse complement strand
TTTTTTTTTGATTCACTCGCTTTTTTTCTTGAAAACATCTTTGTAATTCCTTATCTTTTTCGTACTTTTGCAAACGAATTTGTTTTGTATGCTTTTTTGAAGAGCGGGTAAAGCAAATCTATCGATTTCGAGTAAATAATCAAAGTACACATAACAAAATATGGAAAAGAGCAAATTAGGCTTAGATTTTAAGAAAGTGGCACACGCTAAAGAGCTTGCAAAGGTTATCTCTGACCAAGTGCAAGAGTTTGTCAACGGATACTCAACCGTGGCTTGCGAAAGAACGTTGTGCCGATTGATGGGCGTAGATGGCGTTGATGAAAGCGGCGTTCCATTGCCAAATGTTTTGGTTGATTACCTAAAAGACAAAGGTATGCTTTCCAATGGTGTGTTGCCGGTATTGGGAAATGCTGTTATATACACAGGAAAGACTCCTAACGAAATTGCAGAAGCAGTTGGTAGAAATGAATTAGACCTTGCTGCTATTCCTCAAGGCGATATGGAAAAAGCAAAAGAAGCTTTGCAACCATTCATCGACCAATCAATGGAGAGAATAAAAGCAAACAGAAAAAGAAGAGAAAACTACATAGAAACAATAGGTGAAGGTCAAAAACCATACCTTTATATAATAGTTGCAACAGGTAACATCTATGAAGACGTTATCCAAGCTCAAGCCGGTGCAAGACAAGGTGCTGATATTATTGCGGTAATTCGTACAACCGGTCAATCACTTTTGGACTATGTTCCTTACGGAGCAACAACCGAAGGCTTTGGTGGTACATTTGCAACACAAGAAAACTTCCGTATAATGCGTAAAGCCTTGGATGAAGTGGGAGAAGAGGTAGGACGTTACATCAGATTGTGTAACTATTGTTCAGGTTTGTGTATGCCGGAAATCGCTGTAATGGGAGCTTTGGAAGGTTTGGACGTTATGTTGAACGATGCATTGTACGGAATCCTTTTCCGCGACATCAATATGCAAAGAACACTTATCGATCAATACTTCTCAAGAGTCATAAACGGCTTTGCGGGAGTTATAATCAACACAGGTGAGGACAATTATCTTACAACTGCTGATGCCTTTGAACAAGCACACACCGTTTTAGCTTCAGATCTTATCAACGAACAATTGGCTTTTGCAGCTGGATTGCCGGAAGAACAAATGGGATTGGGACATGCTTTCGAGATGACGCCTGATTTGGAAAACGGATTCTTGTATGAGTTAGCTCAAGCTCAAATGATAAGAGAGATATTCCCTAAAGCACCGTTGAAATATATGCCTCCAACAAAATTTATGACAGGAAACATCTTCCGCGGTCATATTCAAGACGCTTTATTCAACGAAATAGCTATTTGGACTGGTCAAGGATTGCAACTATTGGGTATGATGACCGAAGCAATCCACACACCATTTATGTCGGATAGATATTTGTCAATCGAAAATGCTCAATACATTTTCCGTAACATGAAGAATATAGGTGATGACTTAGAGTTCAAGAAAGACGGAATCATGCAAACAAGAGCTAAAAAGGTATTGGACGATGCTATAGAGCTGTTAGAGAAGATGACAGAAGAAGGATTGTTCAAAGCTTTGGAAAAAGGAATATTTGCAGACATCAAACGACCATTTGATGGAGGAAAAGGATTGGCCGGAGTTTTCGAAAAAGGCGAACACTACTACAATCCATTTATTGATTTAATGAAAGGAAAAGGAGGACAACAATAATGAGCGGCGGATTATATTCAATGGAGGCCAAGAATTTCGATACGGAATTAGACCTTACAAAAGTTAAACCATACGGAGATACAATGAATGACGGGAAGACTCAATTGAGTTTCACACTTCCTGTACCTTGTGGAGACGAAGCAATAGAGGCTGCAAAGCAACTTATGAAGAAAATGGGCTTTGAAAATCCTCAGGTTGTATATTATAAAGAACTTACAGAAGGATTTACATTCTTCAACTGCTATGGAAGTACCGTTCATACAGTAGATTATTCTACAATTCACGTTCCAAAAGTTGAATCGAACGTTATGGATATGCACGAAACAGATGAGTTCATCAAAGAGAAAATCGGAAGAAAACTTGTTATCGTAGGGGCTTCCACCGGTACAGATGCTCACACTGTGGGAATAGATGCTATCATGAATATGAAAGGTTACGCAGGCCACTATGGATTGGAGCGTTATGAGATGATAGAAGCTCTAAACATGGGTGCGCAAGTAACAAACGAAGACTTCATTGCAAAAGCTATAGAATTGAAAGCTGATGCACTTTTGGTATCTCAAACAGTTACTCAAAAAGATGTACACATTCAAAACCTTACTGAATTGGTTGAGATGTTGGAAGCAGAGGGTTTGAGAGACAAAGTCATCTTGTGTTGCGGTGGAGCAAGAATTTCACACGAGCTTGCAAAGGAACTTGGTTACGATGCGGGATTCGGAATGAACACATACGCAGACAACGTTGCTTCTTACATAGCAGAAGAAGTTGCTCGCAGAATGGGAAAATAATAAAACAAAGAAATAATGGAAAAGAATCAAATAAGAGAAGTCATAGCAAAGCGTGCAGCTTTGGAACTTCAAGATGGATTCGTAGTAAATCTTGGTATAGGAATACCAACCCTTATTCCTAACTATTTGAAACCGGGAGTAAATGTCTTGTTGCAAAGCGAGAACGGATTGATTGGTATGGATTCAGACGCCAAACCGGGAGAAGAAAATCCTGAAT
>JAGCLI010000089.1 GCA_017647065.1 Bacteroidales bacterium | reverse complement strand
GTGCAAAGATACGACATTTTTTTAAACCACAAAACTTTTTCTTCATTTTTTTCATATTTTTTTGTAATTTTGCCAAAATAATAGTCAATTAAAATGAGATTTTATACAAAAGAAGATAGATTATTTGAAATGATATGTTCGGATTATCAGTTACTTAATATCATTTCACGCTTTGGATTAAATTTAGGCTTTGAAGAAAAAACAATTTCAGAAGTTTGCGATGAAAATTCTATCGATTGCAACACTTTTTTAGCGATAATTAACTTCACAAAGAACGATGGAGAGAATATTTGGCACTTAAATAACATCTCACTTCAAACTTTGTGTGATTATTTAAAACAATCGCATAGTTATTATTTAGATTTTCAACTCCCTGCCATAAGAAGAAAACTCATAGAAGCAATTGGAGTATTGCCAGCAAACGAAATAGCGAGTTTAATCTTAAAATTCTATGACGAATACTGTATAGAGGTGCAAAAACACTTAAAAACAGAGGACCAAGATATATTTCCATACGTAGAAAAGTTAATAAAAGGAGAAGTAGAGCCTAAGAAAAATCACGCAGAGGCTATGACAACACTTCATCGCAGACCTGTAGAGCAAAAACTCTCCGAATTAAAAGAGTTAATCATTAAATATTTCAAAAGTAATAGCAATAACTATTTAGTAAACTCTGTTTTATATGATATTTTCCTTTTAGAAAAAGACTTAATCTGTCATTCAAAATTGGAAACACAAGTCTTTATGGAAGAGGTCAAAAACTTAGAAAACAAATACAAAGAAAACCCATATTTAATTCAAAAAACAAATTCCGAAGACAAAGAAATCCTTAGCGAAAGAGAGAAAGACGTGATAGTTTGCGTAGTAAAAGGAATGACAAACAAAGCAATAGCCGAAAAACTCTTTATTTCCATAAACACAGTTACCACCCACCGAAGAAATATCGCAAAAAAACTAAACATACACTCTTCCGCAGGACTTACAATCTATGCAATAATGAACAAACTTGTAGATATAAAAGAAGTAAAACTTTAAAAAAGAAAATAAAGCAAAGAAATAATTTATTAAAACAAAGAAATAACTCACTCAAACAAGTATTTTAAATCAGAAGACAAAAACTCTTCCAACGGAATTCCACCACTGCCAACTATAAATGTGTGAATAGGATTAAACTTTCCTTTAAATACACTCACTCCCGTATTAGTTATTCTTCTACCACTTTTAATCTCTATTGCAATACACTGACGATTATATTCTAAAACAAAATCTACCTCTTCGTTTCTTTCTCTCCAATAATAAATCTTATAATCTAACTCATCTGCAATATTAAGCAAATGAGCTCCAACGGCACTTTCCACCCATCGTCCCAACATTTTAGGATCTTTAAACACTTGTGAATAACTCAAACCATAAAGAGAAGACAACAAAGCAGTGTTATAAACCAACATTTTAGGCACAGAATTATACTTACGAGCATTATCGTTAGCATATTTTTGCAATCCACACAACAAATGAGACTCATTAAGAGTAGAAAGGTAATTTGCCAAAGTTGTAATATTACCTGCATCTTGTAATTGACCCAATAACTTTGTCAAAGCAATCTCTTCTCCTGAGTAAGTGCAACCTAATTCAAATAATTGTTTCATTAACTCCGGTTTATAAACTTGTTTTGTTTTCAAAATATCATGAAAAATTGCAGGAGCAATAATACCATCCTTTATATACTTACGCCAACGAGTTTCATTATTGATAAAATTCACTCCACCAGGATAACCTCCAAAGAAAATATAGTGTTCTAAATCTATTCCAAAAGCCTCATTCATTTCCTTAAAACTCCAATGAGACATATGAATCAATTCATAACGCCCTGCCAAAGATTCAGTCAGTCCATCTTTAATCAACAAACGTGAAGAGCCAAGAATAACGACTTTTATATTAACATCGTTAAACGTATCAGCGTCCCACTCTTTTTTTACTGCCTCACTCCAATTATTAACCTTATGAACCTCATCAATAACCAATAAATATTCACTTGTTTTCTTTAACTTCATTCTTTGACGAGCAGTTTCCCAAACCTCATTTATCCAAGAAACATTATTTTTTTCTACATTATCAGCAGAAATAAAGGTAAAATCAATTGATATTTCTTTCAAAACTTGCTTTACTAATGTAGATTTTCCCACCTGACGAGGCCCTGAAATAACTTGAATTTTATTCCTCACTTCCTCAATACGAGATTTCAATTCATCAAATTGTCGCCTTTTATACATAATTCTTTGATTTTGACATTGCAAATATATACAAAATCCTCAAATCTACCAAACAAAATCCTCAAATTTCCCTTACAAAATCCTCAAATATTCCTTACAAAATTCTCAAATCTAATAAAAATTTAGCAATTCAAAGCAAGAAATTTTACGAAAATTGACAAACTGAAAAAAACAAAGAAAAAAATAATTTTTTCAAAGAAATAATTTAAAAAAGTAAAGAAAATAATAAAAAAATCAAAGAGTTTTTTTGCGTTTTAAAAACAATCAAACACAAAAAAAGGAGTTGAAATTGTTTTCAACTCCTTTGTAAAATTAAAGGTTTGTATCACCAATAAGATAAGCCCTTATTTTGTTATGAAATGATAGTGTGAGCCATAGCGTTCAAAGGCTGCTCTATCTAATTCTTCTCTATGATCAGGGTGAGCCACTGAAATTAACAATCTTGCTCTTTCTTGTAAGCTCTTTCCGTAAAGATTTACTGCACCATATTCAGTAACAAACCAATGAATGTGGTTTCTTGTTGTTACAACTCCTGCTCCAAGAGTTAAGGTGTTAGCGATTTTGCTTATTCCGTTCTTAGTTACAGATGGCATTGCTATGATTGATTTTCCTCCTTTGCTTCTTGATGCTCCGTAAATGAAGTCTATTTGTCCTCCAACTCCTGAGAAGAATTTTGTTCCCAAAGAGTCTGCACATACTTGTCCTGTAAGGTCGATTTGAAGTGCTGAATTGATTGCTGTCATCTTTGGTTGTTGAGCCACAACGAAAGGATCGTTTGTGTAAGCTACGTCCATCATTGCAACCATTGGGTTATTGTGTAAGAAATCGTAAACTTTTTGGCTTCCCATTAAGAAAGTTGAAACCATTTTTCCACGATCCAATGCTTTGTTTCTTCCGTTGATTACTCCTTTTTCTACAAGTGGAAGAACGCCATCGGCAAACATTTCTGTGTGAATACCTAAATCTTTGTGTCCTCCAAGTTGTGCAAGCACTGCATTAGGGATTGCTCCAATTCCCATTTGCATACAAGCTCCGTCTTCTATTAAAGCAGCACAGTGTTTTCCTATTGCAATTTCTTGTTCGTTAGGTTCTGTGAAATGTCCTGGCATTAAAGGAGTGTCATCTTCAACAAATATATCTATCATGCTCATTGGTATCAAAGCATCTCCAAAAGAGCGTGGAACTTTTGGGTTAACTACTGCGATAACTGTTTTAGCTGTTTCTATCGCTGCAAGAGTTGCATCAACACTTGTTCCTAATGACACAAAACCATGGTCATCTGGTGGACAAACTTGAACCATTGCTACATCGCAAGGCACATATCCTTCACGATAAAGCTTTTGTGTTTCGCTCAAAAAGATAGGAATATAATCTGCATAGCCTGCTTGAACGTCTTTTCTAACATTTGAACCTACGAAAAAGGCATCATGTTGGAATATTCCTTCAAATTCTGCACTTGCATACGGTGCTTCACCTTCTGTATGTAGGTGATGAATGTAAACATTCTTAAATTCTTTATTTCTTCCTCTTTCACACATTGCATCTATTAAGCATTTTGGTGCTGAAGCAACGCTACTTAGGTGTATGTGATCGCCACTTTTAATGCATTTTACTGCTTCTTGTGGGCTAACTGCTTTATATGTGTTATTCATTTTATTGATATTTTTTTTGTTTCGTGGTGCAAAATTACACAAAACTTTTCGTTTTAAACAATTAAAAAGCGATATTATTCGTTTTATTCAAAACCTAAATTTATTATTTTTATGAGAATTAAATCTTTTTTATTGATTTCTGCCTTTATTTTGGCAAGTGGTCTCTCTGTTGCTCAAACAGAAACAAACCAAACCATAGAAACTATTTTCAATAGGTCGAGTGTTCGTTCTTATTCTGATAAGCAAGTAGAAAAAGACCAAATAATGACATTGCTAAGAGCTGGTATGTCGGCTCCAAGTGCGGTAAACAAACAACCTTGGGCCTTTGTGGTAATTGATGACAAAGCTTTGATGGAAAAAATCGGCGAAGAATTGAAAAATGCCGCTATGATAAAGAAAGCATCGTGTGCAATAGTTGTTTGTGGCGATTTAAAATTAGCCTTAGACGGTGTTGCACAAGAATATTGGATTCAAGATTGCTCTGCTGCTACTGAAAATATTCTTTTAGCTGCTCATTCTATGGGCTTAGGTGCTGTTTGGTGTGGAATTTATCCTGGAAAAGAAAGAATAGAAAAGCTAAGTAATTTGCTGTCTTTACCAGAAAACATTATTCCTTTAAACATTATTCCTATTGGGGTTAGAGATAAAGAACAAGAACCAAAGGATAAATGGAAAGAAGATAGAATACATTGGAATAAATGGTAATTATTTGATACGCACTCTTGGGTCTAAGAGTGCGTAAATTATATCTGTCAATACGTTTATCACAATTAGTATTACACAAATCACAATTAAAGCTCCCATAAGCACAGGAAAGTCATATTTTTCTAAGCTATCAACAATCACAACCCCTACTCCTTTCCAATCAAATATATATTCCACAAACACTGCTCCTGCAATTAAACTTGCAAACCACCCACTCACCGAACTAACTATTGGGTTTAGGGTGTTTCTTAATGCGTGTGAATAAATTACTTTAAACTTACTTAATCCTTTTGCTTTGGCTGTACGTATGTAATCTTGCGAAAGGACTTCTTTCATCGTGCTTTTTGTTAATTCGGTTATTACAGCGAGTGGACGGATTCCAAGAGTTATGGCTGGCAAAATAATGTTTTTCAAACTCAAATACTCTCCTTCTCCAAAATCATCTACGCTATATAAACTACCAAACATTGAAAGGCCGGTGTAATCTGCTAAAAGAAATGCAAAAATCCAAGCAATAAGAATTGCAGCAAAAAAAGAAGGCAAACTCATTCCAAGAGATGTTATAACAAGAATAGTTTTTTCCAACCACCCATCTTTGAAAACAGCTGCTAATGAACCTAAGGTAACACCCAAAACAAAAGCAATCGTTATGCTAAGCAAAGCAAGATAAATCGTATTTGGGAAAGCCTCTTTGAGAATATCAACAACGGGTTTTCCGCTTTGATAACTGCGTCTTAAATCAAAATGACTTAAATCATAAACATACTTACAATATTGATGATGCAAGGGTTTATCTAATCCTAATTCTTTATGTATTGCCTCAATACTTTTCTCATCGGCTCTTTGTCCAAGCATCATTCGCGCAGGATCACCAGGTAAGATGTTAAATAACACAAATACGAGTGTTATTACACCAAACAT
>JAGCLI010000088.1 GCA_017647065.1 Bacteroidales bacterium | reverse complement strand
CTGATATAGTCATATTCTGAAACAACTCCTTGTTCGTATGAGGCTTTTGTAGTTTTTAATGTTTCTTTTGCGTTGTTTATGCTACGTTCTAATACGTTTAAACTATTTTTTGCTAATAATACTGCAAAGTATGCGTCTTTTACTTGCTTAGTCATATCTAATTTTGACGCTCTTGACTTTTCTATTATTATATCTATTTCGTTTTGTTTACTCTTTATTTGTTCCCAAAGAGAAAAGTTTACTAATGGTAGTGCGGCTGATACGGTTGCTGTGTAGGAGTTTTTGTATCCTATTTCCATATACTTTTGTCCTCCCATCATTGCCGAGAAACTTTCAGGCATAAACATAACTGATTTCATTATGTTATTGGTGTATTGTCCTGATGCTGAAAGTGAAGGGAGTAGGTTGCCTAATGCTTCTCTTTTGCTATAATCTACTCTTTCGATTTCAAGTTCTGCAATTTTTATAGTTGGATTATTGTCGTGTGCAATAGTGAGTGCAGTGGCTAAATCCAACTCTAATGTTTCAGGTTTTGTCGGTTCTTGACCGTAAGTGCTTTGTGTCAGTAAAAAAATACTGATAGCAAATGCAATTTTAACAGTTGAAAACTTCTTTTTTGCCATTTTTAATTTTGAATTTTTTACCTTATTAAATTTCTTATCAATTTAAAAGAAACGATAAAAAGTTTCTTTTATTTTAACCATTTAATTTTTTTTTAATTTCTTACATCTATTACTTTCCTTATGCCACTTCCTAAGGCGAAGAAGCAAAGTACTAAAAGCATTATTGCAATTCCCGGTGCTATTGCCATATATGCTGCATCTAAGATTATGTATCCGTAATTCTCTTTTATGATACTGCCCCAAGAAGGCATAGGTGGTTGAACTCCTAAACCAAGAAAACTTAATCCTGCTTCTTGTAAAATTGCACTTGCAAAGTTTGATGCTGATATAACAGTGATTGGGCCTATTATGTTTGGAAGTATGTGTTTTGAGATTATTCTTGTGTTACTAAATCCTAAGGCTTTTGCTGCTGTAACAAATTCTTTTTCTTTTAAACTCTTTACTTGCCCTCTTACCATTCTTGCTATATCTACCCACATTGTAAGACCTATTGCAATAAAGACTTGCCAAAATCCTTTGCCTAATGCAAATGTTATAGCAACTACTAAAAGTACTGTTGGAATTGACCACACTACATTGATTAACCACATAATCACATTATCAATCCAACCTCCGAAATATCCAGCTAAGGCTCCGAGTGTAATGCCAATGAATAATGAAATGATAAGTGAAATAAGCCCTACAGCAATTGAAACTCTTGTTCCAACAATCAATTGAGATAGTAAACAACGGCCATATCTATCTGTGCCTAAATAGTAAGTGCGTTTTTCTATTTTATAATCTGAATCGGGATTTATGCAAATTATTTCACCATTATTAGGACTATCGCCTGTGTATGTTTCAACAAAATGATTATCTCCTTGCTTCCAATCTTTGTAAATTGGAGTTGAAATATATTCTGAGGGTTGGCCGTAAAAAAGTCTTTGAAAAAAATTATTTTTTCTTTGATTTAAATTTTTAAAACAAAGAAATTTTATGCTAAAACCAGGCTTTTTTACGGCTATCTCTAAGTGTTGTTCATTTGCATAAGGAGTTGAGTCGGGACAAACAAAATATGCTCCGATAGAAAGAAATAAAAATACTCCTATAACAACAATACTGATAAGACTTATTGGGTCTTTAAGTAATTTTATTATAGGTTTATTATAAGAATCCAAGTTCGAGTTTTGCTTCATCGCTTAATTTATCCATTGACCAAGCAGGTTCAAAGGTTATTTGCACTTGAACATTATTTACTCCTTCGGTTTGTTTTACTGCTTCTTCAACTTCCAAAGGTAAACTCTCTGCAACAGGACAATTAGGTGCAGTTAAAGTCATTACAATCAAAACATCGTTATTGTTATCTATGTCAATTTCATAGATTAACCCAAGTTCGTAAATGTTTAAAGGTATTTCTGGGTCGTGAATTGTTTTTAGACGTTGAATTATTCTGTCTTTTAATATTTCCTTTTCTATGTTCTTCTCCATAATTATTGATTTTGTTTTACGCTAAAAGCCAAAGCGTAAAGTTTTATTTGTTTTATCATACTTAAAAGACCGTTTGAACGAGTAGGAGAAAGGTGTGATTTTAATCCAATTTCATCAACA
Source organism: Bacteroidales bacterium (assembly GCA_017647065.1). Taxonomy (GTDB): domain Bacteria; phylum Bacteroidota; class Bacteroidia; order Bacteroidales; family P3; genus Onthomorpha. The sequence goes on along the minus strand of JAGCLI010000088.1, from coordinate 7,352 downwards.
AATTTTAATTCTGCTGAATAAACGTCCTGAGGTTTTTGATTATTAAATACTCTTAAAAGAAGGGTAATTATACCCTTTGTTATCACTGCATCACTATCTGCAGTAATTTGCATAAGTCCATTTTCGTCTAATTTAGCACTTACCCAAACTCTCGATTGACAACCTTTTATAAGATTATTTTCTGTTTTCTCCTTTTCTTCTATGATTGGACAAGAATTACCTATTTCAATTATGTAGCTATATTTATCCATCCAATCTTCAAAGTTTGAAAATTCTTCAATGATTTCTTGTTCTATTTCTTGTATGCTCATATCTATTGTATTTGTTTTAATATTTCTTCAATAAAAGTCCTTTCATTAGATAAACGAGGTACTTTATGTTGTCCACCTAATTTACCTTTTGATTTTAGCCATTGATAAAAAGTTCCCTGAGGTACTTTAAGAATTTTAGGTTGCTTTAAAACAAAATCTTTATATCGCTTTGCTTCATAATCAGAGTTTGTTTCTTGTAAGGCTTTGTCAAATAAATTACAGAAAAGTGAAAAATCCTCAGGTTCTTTTTCAAACTCCATAATCCATTGGTGTGTTGTCTCATTTGTATCCTTAATAAATAAAGGTGCTGCTGTATATTCACTAATCATAGAGTTGGTAATAGGACAAACTTTTTCAAAAGCTTTTATCGCATTATCAACAATCAATTCTTCTCCACAAGCATTTATGAAATTTTTTGTACGACCTGTAATTTTAAATCTATAAGGATATTTTTCGGTAAAAGAGATTGTGTCGCCAATCATATATCTCCAAAGTCCTGCATTAGTACTTATGATGATTGCATAATTCTTTCCGATTTCCACATCAGCGAGATTTACAACTTTTGGATTGTTTGAATTGAGTTGATCAATAGGTAAGAATTCGTAATAAATGCCGTAATCCAATAAAAGTAACATTGAATCTTTATTTGGGTCGTCTTGTAATCCGAAAAAGCCTTCTGAGGCATTGTAAGTCTCCATATATCTCATTTTTTCAGGCAAAATGGATTCAAATTGACTTCTGTAAGGAGAAAAACTAACACCTCCGTGGAAGTAAACTTCAAGATTAGGCCATAATTCCTCTATATTCTTATTTGTTTTTTCGATAACCTTTTTCAAAAGTACCATCATCCAAGAAGGAACTCCTGATAAACTCACTATATTTGCATCTATAATCGAATCAACCATTCGATTAAGTTTTTCCTCCCATTCAGGCATAAGTGCAATCTCTTTTTTAGGAACTCGATACAGCTCTGCCCAAAATGGAAGGTTATCAATAATTATTGCAGACACATCTCCGCAAAAAATATCGTTGTTTAGTTCGTTTTCATGCTTTGAACCCCCTAAGGCAAGATTCATTCCGCCAAAGATATTATTGTTGTTTTTGTAATTATTACAATAAATCGCAAGCATGTCTTTGCCTGCTTTGTAGTGGCATTCGTTTAAACATTCTTCACTAACAGGGATGAATTTAGATTTTGCAGAAGTTGTGCCAGAAGATTTTGAAAAACGTCTAATTTCTGTTGGCCATAAAACATTGTATTCTCCTGATCTAACTCGTTCAAAGAATGGTTGAAGATTTTCGTATGTATTTATAGGAACTTTACTGTTGAAATCTGTCCAAGATTTTATGTTTTTATAATCATAAAACTTTCCCCATACAGTTTCTTGTGCTGATTTAATAATTGTCTTCAAAATATTATCTTGCACTTCAATAGGATTTTTCATGTAATTCTCTATTTGAGGCAAGCGTTTTTGAATAATTTTATTCATTAAATCGTTAATCATAATCTTCTTTTTGTTTTATTTAGGTGTGTTTTTTACTAAAATAAATGCAATAATAGCGTAAATAATTAGCGGAACTGCGGTTGCGAAAAATGGAGATAAGGAACTATTTGTAGCAAATACGTTTGTGAGTTTCATCATCATAATTAAACTAAAAGCTAAAATGATTCCAATTGCCAAATTAAGACCAATTCCGCCTCTTTTTTTATGAGAAGATAACGCAACACCAATAATAGTTAGTATAATGTAGGCAAAAGGATTTAAAAGTCTTTGATATTTTTCTATTTTAAGTTCTGTAACTACGCTATTGCCTTTTAATTCTTCTCTTTCTATCGATTCGTTTAGTTGTTTGTAGTCTAAGACTTCTACTTTAATCTGATTTAGGTTAAATTCATTAGGTAAAATACCTATATCAATGTGTTTTTGTTCACCTTTCTCTATTTTTTCTTCCTTATCCTTTATATCTCTAATGTGGTAGTTAAACATAATCCAATCCATCGCAGAGGAATCAAACACAATCTTGTCTGCATAAGTTTTTTTCGTTATTTGACCGTTTTCTATTATTTCTTGCGTGAATTTATATGCAGTATTGTTTTTGTTAGTGAAATGTTGAACATAAACTTGTTCTCCTATTTTTGGTTGTAAGTGTATGTTGTAAAATTGATTGCTATAAGGATTTCTGTAATACACCTTTTCAAATTCTAATCTTGGTATATTAACTTTTGGAATCAAAACATTGCTAATCCAAAGATTAACAACACCTACAAAAATAGCAGTCAAAATGAATGGCCTTAGCATACGCTTAAAACTAATTCCACTACTTAGAACAGCGATTATTTCAGAATTTGCAGCCAATTTAGAACATACAAAAACAACTGCAATAAAGAAGAAAAGATGTCCAAATAAATTAGCAAAATGTGGAATGAAATTTAGGTAGTAATCAAAAATTAGGCCTTTGATTGGAGCGTTGTTAGAAATGAAATCATCTAAACGTTCGCTTAAATCAAATATAATAGCAATCATAATAATTAGAAATATTGCTAAAAAGAAAGTTAGCAATAATTTCTTAATTATATAGATGTCTAAAATGGAGAGAAAACCGTATTTTTTCTTGCCTAATTTCATTTATAAACGATTAGATAATTTTTTTACCATAATATTTTTCCATGCAAGGAAATCTCCCTCAATAATATGTTCTCTTGCTTGACGCATTAGTTCAAGATAGAACGCTAAGTTATGAATACTTGCAATTTGAAGTGCCAATAATTCTTGCGAAACAAACAAGTGACGAAGGTAGGCCTTAGTGTAGAGTTTATCAACAAAAGATGTTCCATTTTCATCTAAGAGAGAAAAATCGTCAGCCCACTTTTTGTTTTTCATATTCATTATTCCCTCCATTGTAAATAGCATTGCGTTTCTTCCGTTACGAGTTGGCATTACGCAATCAAACATATCTACACCCAAAGCAATAGATTCTAATAAATTTACAGGAGTTCCCACTCCCATAAGATAGCGAGGCTTGTCTTTTGGTAATAAAGAACAGCACAAGTCAGTGAGTTCATACATCACTTCCGCAGGTTCGCCAACGGCAAGTCCGCCAATAGCATTACCCTCACACTCAAAAGACGCAACATATTCGCAAGATTGTTTTCTTAAATCTTTATATGTGCTACCCTGAACAATAGGAAATAGTGCTTGTGAGTAATCGTACACATTTTCTGTTTCATTAAACCTATCAACACATCGTTTTAACCAACGATGAGTAAGTCCTAATGATTTTTTTGCATAATCATAATCGCAAGGATAAGGAGTGCACTCATCAAAAGCCATAATTATGTCTGCCCCAATAGTCCTTTCTATATCCATAACCTTTTCAGGTGTGAATATGTGTTTCGAACCATCAATGTGAGAACGGAAAATACAACCTTCTTCTGTGATTTTACGTCTATCTCCCAAAGAATAAACTTGAAATCCTCCACTATCTGTTAGCATAGGCTTGTTCCAAGAATTGAATTTCTGAATACCGCCTGCTTGTTTTATTATATCAAGTCCTGGCCTTAAATAAAGATGATAAGTATTTCCTAAAATAATTTGTGCATTTATATCATTGGTTAAAATATCACTACCAACCCCTTTTACACTACCAAGAGTACCAACAGGCATAAAAATAGGAGTTAAAATATCTCCGTGATCTGTTTTTATAACACCTGCTCTCGCATTGCAATCTTTTGAATTATAGTTTACTGTGAACTTCATCGCTAAGTTATTAACAAAAAACGTTAAAAAAATAATCTACAAAAATAACTCTAAAACTTGAATAAAGAATATTTTTGCCAAAAAATAATTTGAAAAATGATGAATTTAGAATTTCCATTGACCATTTTTAATTTGGTTATTTTGGGTTGTACAGCCTTATTTTTGCTTATACAAATACTATACTACTTAATAGTTTACGGAAAGATTGCTTTTAAAAAACATTTTACTGTTAAATTAAAAGAAAAAGATGAATTACCTCCCCTTTCTGTAATTATAGCAGTAAAGAATGATGAATATAATATCAAAAACAAGTTAATAGAAATTCTTGAACAAGATTATCCAACATTTGAAGTAATAGTTGTAAACGATGCTTCAAGCGATGAAACAGAGTTTGTTTTAAAAGGACTTTCTGCAATTTATCATCACTTAAAGGTTGTAAATATTGTGGAAAATGTAAATAAGTTTCAAGGACAAAAATTCCCAATATCTATTGGCATAAAGTCAGCAAAATATGAGCATTTAGTACTTACAAAATCCGATTGTAAACCTAATTCTTTTGATTGGTTGAAATACATCGCATCAGGCTTTGGAAAAAATAAAGAAATCGTATTAGGCTATGCTTGTGTTGAAAATAAAAAAGGACTACTAAATAAATTAGTACGCTATGATCATGCAATAAGAGCAATGAACTATCTTTCATTTGCCCTATGTAAGAATCCATATATGGGAGAGGGCTATAACTTAGCATATAAAAAGAGTTTGTTTTACAAAGTTGGGGGATTTATAAAACATTATAACCTTTCGGCAGGAGATGATGATATGTTTATAAACCAAATCACCAATAGCAAAAATACATCTGTTGTTTTAACAACTCCTTCTTTTGTCAAATATGATTCTTTTCGTAAATATAAAGATTGGATTAAGGCAAAAAAGAGCAATATTATTTCCAAAAAGCACTTTAAAACCTCACATAGATTTCTTTTAAATCTCCTTCCTTTCTCTACTTTTATGTTTTATCTTTGTATAGCAGTGCTATTTTTTATTGGAATACCATGGCCGTATATGGTTTTGGCTCTTTTGCTAAAGTTTATTCTTCAAATATTTGTTTATTACAAAGCATTTAAGAGGCTTAGAATAAAAAATTTATTTATATTTGCACCAATTTTGGAAATTTATCAAATGATTCTTAATTTCTTTTTGGAATTGAGAATTGCAACAACAAAGAAAAGTAAATGGAGATAGTAGCTTCAACAGAAAAAGCAAAGAGAGATTACGACCTCATTTGTAAAGCGAGAGAGAAAGAAGACCAACGGGCCTATTCTCAACTCATGGAGTTTTATAAAGAGCCACTATATTTTATGCTTTTAAAGATGACAAACAACACAATAGAGGCAGAGGACTTAACAATAGAGGCTTTTGGTAAAGCATTCAAATCTATTGATAAATATACTCCTGAATTTGCTTTCAGTACTTGGCTTTTCAAAATTGCAACCAATAATTACATAGATTATAAGAGAAAAAAACGCCTTCAAACCATTTCTATGGATCAAGAAGAGAGTGTGTTTAATTTTGATTCCCAAATAAAAAATCCAGAAGACAAAGTAATCGAACAACAAAAGTATGATACGCTTAGGAGTGTTATAGATAAATTAAAACCACACTATAAAACACTTGTGGAAAAACGTTATTTTGAAGAAAAATCATACGAAGAAATAGCCCAAGAACTTTCTTTGCCAATAGGTACAGTAAAGGCTAAACTTTTTAGAGCAAGGGAATTTTTATACAATCTTATGAAAGATAACACTGCTTTTTAAGAAAAAGAAATGATTTCCATAAAAAAACTATCTCAAAATCAAAAAGAGATACAATTTTCCAAAGACCTATACGAACAAAGCTTTCCAATAGAAGAAAGACGTGAGTTTTCATTAGTTTTAGATATTTGTAAAACAGATTCTTTAAGCCTTAATATAATTTATGATAATCAAACAAAAGTCGGAATCCTAAATATTTGGGATTTTAACGAGTTTTGCTATATAGAACATCTTGCAGTAAGCGAGCAATATAGAAACAGAAAAATTGCCTCCAAAGTATTAGAACAATTAAATGCTCAAAATAGGTTAATAGTCTTAGAGGTAGAACTGCCAAACGATGAATTGTCAAAAAGAAGAATAGGTTTTTATCAACGAAATTCTTTTTCAATACAGCCATATCCTTATGTGCAACCACCATATCGCAAAGCAGAGCAGGGAATTAAAATGCATATTATGGCAAACACACAAATGCCTATAAATAAGGATAAATACGAAGAAATAATTACTCTTATAGAAAAAAAAGTCTATAAAAAATTTTGGTAGATAAAAAAAAGGAAGTATCTTTGCACACGCAAAACGCAAGGCCACGTAGCTTAACTGAATAGAGTCCCTGATTACGGCTCAGGAGGTTGCAGGTTTGAATCCTGCCGTGGTCACAAAGGTGATTGAATCTTTCAATCACCTTTTTTTATTGTATATTTTGAAAAATAATTCTTTGATTTAATAAAATATTTCTTTGAAAAAATAGTTTAATATTAAAAAAGCAATTAAATTTGCATTGATAAAATAAAGTTAAACTAAAAAACATAAGATTATGCAAAAGAAATGGATTTGTACAGTATGTGGATACGTACATGAAGGAGCTAACCCACCAGAAGCATGCCCACAATGTAAAGTACCTGCTTCTAAATTCAAAGAATTAGAACAAAATACAGAAGCATTACAATTTGAAACAGAACATATAATAGGCGTTGCAAAAGGCTTAGACGAAGAAATGATAAAAGATTTGAATGCACACTTCAATGGCGAATGCACAGAAGTTGGAATGTATCTTGCAATGAGCCGTCAAGCTGATAGAGAAGGCTATCCTGAAATAGCAGAAGCATTCAAACGTTACGCATGGGAAGAAGCAGAACATGCAGCAAAATTTGCAGAACTTTTAGGAGATGTTGTTTGGGATACAAAAACAAACTTGGAAAAAAGAATGGCAGCAGAAGCAGGAGCATGTTCAGACAAGTATCGTATAGCAAAAAATGCTAAAGCAAGAGATTTAGACGCTATTCACGACACTGTACACGAAATGGCAAAAGACGAAGCACGTCATGGTAAAGGATTTGAAGGCCTTTACAACAGATATTTCAAGAAGTAAAACACTTCTGAAAATAAAACAAAGAAAAAAATAAAAAAGTCTTTGAAAAAAAATTTTTTTTCAAAGACTTTTTTATTTTTTTCTTTGTTTTATTTTCAGAAGT
>JAGCLI010000087.1 GCA_017647065.1 Bacteroidales bacterium | reverse complement strand
TTCTTGTACAAAATATTTTTTATACAATTCTTCAGCATTCTTTACATCATTTTCTATTCCAACAGCAGTAAGAAGTTGCTGCATTTTTTCAATTTCTTGATTTTTCTTTTGAAAAGGACGTAAACCAACTGCTGCTACAGCCAAGACAGCAGCAGCAACGACAACCAAAATGGTTGAATACATAAATATGTATGAATTACTCTCTTTATTTGCCATCTCTCTTGGTTTTATTTGTTATTAACTAATTTTGCTCTCTTTGCTCTTCTTCTTATGTTGGCTTCTACTACATAGTAATCAATCAATGGAGCAAACACATTCATAAGTAAAATTGCTAACATCATTCCTTCTGGATAAGCAGGGTTTACAACTCTGATTAAAACAGCCATGATACCTATTAGGAATCCGTAAATATATTTTCCTGTGTTAGTATGAGCAGCTGTAACAGGGTCTGTTGCCATAAATACTGCTCCAAACATAAATCCACCTATTAAGAAGTGATAATAGAATGGCATATTCATATAATCGTTTGCACCAACAGCATTAAATATCAAGCCCATTATAGCTCCACCTGCAAATACTGAAAGCATAACTCTCCAAGAAGCAACTCCTGATACTAAAAGAATGATAGCACCTATAAGAATTGCTATTGCAGAAGTTTCTCCAACACAACCAGGCATAAATCCTATGAACATATCCATAATAGATGTAGAAGGAAGATTTGCTCCTGCTATCATTTCTCCAAGAGGAGTAGCTCCTGAGTAAGCATCTGCTTTTTCTGCAATCCAAACTGTATCACCAGACATTTGAATAGGATAAGAAAAGAAAAGGAATGCTCTTGCTACCAAAGCAGGATTTAAGAAATTGTAACCTGTTCCTCCAAATACTTCTTTACCAATGATAACTGCAAAAGCAACTGCTAATGCTAATTGCCACAATGGAACGTCAGGAGGACAAATCATAGGAATTAAAAGTCCAGTTACGAAATATCCTTCGCTAACTTCGTGTCCTCTTATTTGAGCAAAAATAACTTCTATACCCAAACCAACAATGTAACTAACTAATAATAATGGAAGAACCTTTAAAAATCCAAACCATAAATTATTCCAAAAGTTAGCACAATAATCTCCTGCTACTATATCGCCTATTGATAGATAGTGTTGATAGCCTATGTTGTACATACCAAACAATAAAGCAGGAAGTAAGGCTATAAAAACTGTTATCATTGTACGTTTGTTATCTACCGCATCTCTTACATGACAACCTTTTGTAGTTGTTGTAGCAGGAACAAACATTAAAGTGTCAATAGCATCGAATAAAGAATGGAAAGCGTGAAGTTTCCCTCCTTTTTCGAAGTTTGGCCTCATTTTATCTAATGTATTCTTTATAAATTTCATTCTCCCATCTCCTTTCTCATTAGGTCTAAACCTTTTCTTATTATTTCTTGAATATCTGTCTTAGAAGAATCTATTAATTCACATAAAGCAAAATCCTCAGGGTCTACTTCATAGATTCCTAATTGCTCCATCATGTCTATATCTTCTATAATACAAGCTTTTATTAGTTGCATTGGATAAATATCCATTGGGAATACTTTTTCAAACTCTCCTGTTACAACAAAAGGTCTTCTTCCTCCGTGAAGATTAGTATTCACTTCATATTTACGGTTGCAACAATTTGTTAAGAATCCTGCTAAGAATGTTCTTGAAAAACTAAATTTCTTAGTTCCAGGTGCTAACCAACCCATAAATTCTGCTTCGTTACCTTCTTTAATTATAGTAACTTGATTATCATAAGCAGAAATGAAACCATCTTTCTCAATTTTTGTTCCAGAAAGTACGTTTCCACTTATTATTCTTAAATCAACAGCAGTTGTATTGTTGTAAATCAAAGAAGAAATATTCGCACCTTTTTTAACTTTGTAATATTGTGGGTGAGAAACCTCTTGTCCTGTTAAGGCAACTAAACGATCTGTGTTGTATTTTCCTTCTAAAAATAAACGTCCTATTACAACTAAATCTTGAGCATCTAAATACCAAACTCTTTCTCCTTTGTTTATAGGGTCTAATTTCTCAATTTGAACAGAAACATTTCCACAAGGGTGTTTTCCTTCAAAAGTATTGATTTGAACATTTTGTAATTTTGACAATTCTTCTGCTCTTACATTTTGTGAAGGCACGTTTACGTGAATTGTAACTCCTGTCATTTTTTTCAAAGCATCAACACCAACTTGTAATTCTGCACCTAAACCTTTCAAAAGTATAGAATAATCAGGTGCTAATGGTGCTGAACTAAAACCAGACACAATTATACATTTTGGAGTTGTATCAGGATTAGGTACAACTGAATAAGGTCTTTGACGAAGTAAAGTCCAAGCACCAGAAATCAACATTTTTTCTTTGATTTGTTCCGCATTCAATTCACTAATGCTTGAAACTCCAAAATCTAAGTACTCAATTGTTTCATCAGCACTTACTATAACTTCTTCAATGACTCTTTTCTCTCCTCTTTTCACTTGTTTAACAACTCCACTTACAGGAGAAGTAAACAAAACCTTTTCTTTGCCTTTTGCATAAAAAAGAGGAGTACCTGCTTTTACTCTTTCACCTTCTTCAATCAAAAGTTTAGGAGTCAAGCCGATAAAGTCCTTTGGTTTGAGAGCATATTCGCTCACAAATGTTTCTACAACCTCAGGCGTAGGCTCTCCATACAATTTGAGATCCAAGCCCTTAGTAATTTTTATAGCTTTAGACATCGCTTATTATATTTGTTAATTTATATTAAATTTTAAAATAATCTTGCAAAAATACGATTAAAATTTGGAATATCAAACGAGATTAAATTATTTCTTAGATTTCAAAAAATTTTTCTTTGATTTTTTAAAATTTTTCAAAGAAAAAAAATAAAAAATCAAAGAAAAATTTTAAAGGCTTTTTGTTAGAAATTAATAATATAAGGACTACGTG
>JAGCLI010000086.1 GCA_017647065.1 Bacteroidales bacterium | reverse complement strand
TTTAACCTCTATTACTATTCCTAATAGTGTTACTTCTATTGGAGAACAAGCGTTCAGGAATTGCTATGATTTAACTTCTATTACTATTGGTAATAGTGTTACTTCTATTGGAAATAGTGCGTTCTATTATTGCAGTAGTTTAACATCTATTGATATCCCTAATAGTGTTACTTCTATTGGAAATTTGGCGTTCGGGAATTGCAGTAGTTTGACTTCTATTACTATTCCTAATAGTGTTACCTCTATTGGAGAATGGGCGTTCTATAATTGCAGTAGTTTAACTTATATGACTATTGAGATGAGTTCTATTCCTTCTAATTTATTTATTATTGATGAAGATTCCACAACTCCTTTTCCTTTGCAAAATCTTACTCTTGGAGAGAATGTAACTTCTATTGCAAGCGGTGTATTTAATAATTGTTCTTTCTTGCAAAACGTTACTTGCTTGGCAACTACTCCGCCGACTCTTGCAGACAATACTGTTTTCCCTTATCCTAATATTGCAACATTAACCGTTCCTTGTGGTACATTGGAGGCTTATTCTGCTCCGACTTCTTTTTGGAATATGTTCTTTATGGGTAGAATATCGGAAGATGGTTACGAGGTTGTGGTAACTGCAAACGATAATGCTTTTGGCTCGGTTGCTGTTGAGAGTGATTGCTCTACTGCTACGCTTACTGCAACTGCAAGTGATTGCTATGAGTTTTTACGTTGGAATGACGGAAATACAGAAAACCCAAGACTTGTTTCTCTTTCAAGCGACACTGCTTTCACTGCTATATTCTCAGAAGTAATTCACAATACTATAATAAACGCATCAATAAATCCGGGAGAAACCTACACCGAATATGGTTTTAATGCTTCAGAAGCAGGTACTTATATTCGATCTGTAACAACAGAAGGTTGCGATAGTATAATTACTCTTATTCTTACCGTTAATTCTTCTTTATTAGAAGCAGAAGCAGAAAGTATTTCTTTCTTCCCTAACCCTACAAAAAGCGAAATTACTTTCAGCCAAGCAATAGAAAAGATAGAAGTAATCGACCTAAGCGGTAAAACAATCCTTACTTTCACTAATGCAAAGACAATAAATATTGAATCATTGCCAGCAGGTGCTTATTACTTGCGACTAACAAATGAAGAAAAGACTTCAATGCAGAAAGTGATTAAACAATAAAATAAAAAAACGAGGGCGAAATCTTAATTAGTTTCGCCCTCGTTTTTTTTTGTTCATATCAGTCTTTACTTTTGTCCTATTTGTTCTTTATAGGTTTTGATAATTGAGTTAAGCATTTTTTCGGTTTTTGCAGCTCCTTCTCCGAGAATGAAGCCTATTTGTTGGACTTGAAGAAGATTTTCTTTTATTACGTCATTTACTCTGTGGATTATTTCTTCTGGACGCTCTTCTTCATTGTAAAGATTTCTGAATATTATGCAGGCTGATTTGTTTTCTACAAGTGAGAATATTGAAACATTGATAAATCTTCCGTTATAATCGAAATCTTTATTCATTATGTCTTGTGAGTTTTTTAAGACGTATTCTAATTGTAAGAAAATCTCTTCTGGAAGTAAAGATTTGGCGTTTGCTCCAATCAATCCTGGGATAATTTCATCAATTTCTTTTGCATCTTCTCCTAAAATATCGATAAAGCCACTATTTGAATCGGTTATTTTTAAATCTGCGTTCACAATCGCAATTCCGGGATTGATATGATGAATCAAAGAACTTAAAGAAGAAGTTAATTCGTGATTATTGAGTAGTTGAATGTTTAAGTTTTCTTCTAAAATGTTGTATTTATTTTGCAAGTCTATTAGTTCTGATTTTGCAAGTTTTAGTTTGTCGTTAGATATTCTTGAATCTTTTCTTGCAAACGAAAAACACATATCGGCAGAGGCTATTCCTTGTGCGATAGCTGTTGCTAAATCTTGACAAGTCTCATATCCACACGCCTTACAGTCTATGTTTCTTCCTGCAAATTGCTTTCCTAATTCTGCAAAGGCTTGTTCAATTTTTTCTTCGTTAGGAATAGGGAGTGTTTTGTCGTTATTCTTGTAGAAAGCAACTAAGTCCGATATGTTTTCAAATTGATTCAAATGTTTATTCCATTCTTCTTTGTCTAAGGTGTTGATTTTTTTGTCGGCATATTTTAAAACTAAGTTGTGTCTTAGGAATTTCTCTCCCTTAGAGCAACCATGAGCCATTAAACAGCCTTTACAAAAATAGATATTGAAGTGAGTGTTAAATTCGTTTCCGTGTTTTGCAAATTGTTTCAATACATCTATTGCATCTTTTTTCCCCTCAACGCTTAGAATGTGATTGTCGGAAGGTGAACACGAAAGACCGCAAGCCTCAACAAAGCCTTCCGAAATAGGATATAAAGAACCTTTGTAACCGTGTGGTGCATCAAATTCTGAAAATTCAACAGATTCTTCTTTTATTTTATATTTTTCAAACAATTCTCTTAGTTCAAGGAAAGATAAAAAAGCATCTAATTTAGCTCCTTTTTCATATCTGTTGTTGTCTTTTTTCAATCCTAAGCAGGGTGTTATGTTTACTACTTTTATGTCTTCACCATACATTTTTTTTACAACAGAGCAACAAGCAATTGCAGGAGGTACGATAGGGGATAGGTTGTTTACTAAATCGGGTTGATACTTTTCTATATACATATTATTAACCGGGCAATGAGAACTAATATAACTTTTGCCTTTGTAGCCATTGCAAAGATTAGCAAACTTATTGCTGACTAAATCTACTCCAAAACTCACCTCGCAAACATAATCAAAACCTAATTTTCTAATCATGCTGACAAATTTCCTATAATCTCTTACATCAGAAAACTCGCCTGCTATGCTTGGATCGCATATTGCTGCAACTTTTGCTTGTGAATGTAGAATTTCTTCAACGATTTCTATATTGCTTATTAGTTCAATTGCAGAATAGGAGCAAGCCTCCAAACAATTTCCGCAAGCAATACAATTTTCTTCTACTATATGAGGTTTGTGATCGTTATCTTTAACTTGAATAGCCTTTACAGGACATGCCCTAACGCAACCATAGCACGCAACACATTTGTTACTATTTAATTTTAGTACCGCATTCATAATAAATATGTATATACAAAACTTGTCAAAACTACACTTTTTTTTCTTTTCTGCAAAACAAAAGTAAAAAAAGCTTCGTTTATTTATAAATCTTTTTATAATTTTGCAGTTCAAGGAAAGAGGAATGAAATATAAAACACTGAAAAAGGTTGCGTTATTCTTGATTTTGTTTGTTGTGTGTATGTTTAGTTCGCACACAATAGGCAATTCTTTCTCTGTTCAAGGCACTCCGTCAAGTATTGTAAGGCTGAAAATTGCTAAATCTATAAAATTAGCAAAGACTAACAATATTACCGATTCTCAACAGTCTCAAAAAGGACAAATGAATGTTCTTATTTCTGAAAGAAGACAAGGTTTCGGAGGCTCATCGCAAGACAATGATTCGTTTGTAGAGCAAAATAAAATCAATAAGTTAGAACAAAAAATAGCCTTATTTGATAAAAAAGAAATCAATAATAAACCTATTTGTCAAACGTCTGAAATGCGACAAGTTTTACGCATATAGGCTTATTGATTGATAATTCTTTTTAACGTTTTAACAAAAAATACTTGGGACAATTAGCATAACAATGTGTTATGTCAAATATAAAAAGGTGCAGACTTACACAAAAGTAGTCTGCACCTTTTATGAAAAATAATCAAAATTTAAAATGAAACAAACCTACGTAGGACATTTAGCAATTTTTGCTGTAAATCTAATATTTGGAATAAATACCCCTATAACCAAAAGTATTCTTAATTCCTCTTTACAAATAGATGCACTCGCCTTAACTTATCTTCGTTTTATTGGAGCAACGATAGTTTTTTGGTTAGTTTCCATTCTCTTTAAAATTCCAAAGGCTAATAAGAAAGATATTCCTTTTTTTCTTCTTGCTTCTTTGTTTGGAGTTGTCTTAAATCAAACTTCCTTTGTTTATGGTTTGTCTAAAACCTCTCCTGTCGATGCTTCTATAGTTGTAAGCCTAACTCCAATTGTTACAATGATATTTTCAGCAATTTTTGTTAAAGAGCCAATAACATTAAAAAAAGTTTTTGGAGTTTTGGTTGGCTGTAGCGGAGCCTTAATTCTTATTCTTTCTTCGGCAAATGCAGCAACAAATTCTACTTGGGTAGGAAATATGATATGTTTTGTAAGTTGTCTTTCATACGGATTGTATCTTACAGCATTTAAACCCCTTATTCAAAGAAATCATCCAATAACATTGATGAAATGGATGTTTCTTTTCGGTACAATAATATCAACACCTTTTACATTTTCTCATCTCTCTACAATAGAATATTCTCAAATCACTTGGGATATAACCTTAAAAATAACTTACGTAATACTCGGTGCTACATTCTTAACTTATCTTTTAATTCCAATAGGGCAGACTCGCATTCGTCCAACTACGCTTTCAATGTATAATTACCTTCAACCAATAGTTACAACCATTCTTTCGGTTATTATGGGTCTTGGAATTTTTGGTTTAAAACAAAGTTTAGCAACAGTTTTAGTCTTTTTAGGAGTTTATATTGTAACACAAAGCAAGAGTAGAGCGCAAGTTTTACAAGAAAAATCTTTGAAAGAGAGTCAAAATAAATCCTCTGATAATTAGTAAGTTAGACTTGCTGGATTTTTTCTTTGTTTTTTTGAAAAAAACCTTTGATTTTCTAAATTTTTTCTTTGATTTTTTTGAAAAAAACAAAGACTTTTTTTGATATTCAAAATCTTTTTTGTCAGTAAACAATCTTTTGTTTGTGACAAATTGTCATTTTTTGTGTCAATGAACTATTTTGGCACAAAATTTGTTTATATATGGGCAAAGAATTGAGAATATAAACAAATAAAAAAAATAAAATCATGGGAAAAATAATAGGAATAGACTTAGGGACAACAAATAGTTGTGTTTCTGTAATGGAAGGAAACGAACCTGTTGTAATTGCAAATAGCGAAGGAAGAAGAACAACTCCATCAGTTGTAGGATTCGTATCATCAGGAGAAAGAAAAGTAGGAGATCCAGCAAAACGTCAAGCAATAACTAATCCTCATAATACTATTTATTCAATAAAAAGATTTATGGGAGAAACATTTGACAGAGTAGCAGATGAGGTTTCAAGCGTTCCTTATAAAGTAGTAAAAGGAGATAACAATACTCCAAGAGTAGATATAGACGGAAGATTATATTCTCCACAAGAAATTTCTGCAATCATTCTTCAAAAAATGAAAAAAACAGCAGAAGACTACCTTGGTCAAGAAGTAACAGAAGCAGTTATTACAGTCCCTGCATACTTTAATGACGCACAACGTCAATCAACAAAAGAAGCAGGAGAAATTGCAGGCTTAAAAGTAAGAAGAATTATCAACGAACCAACAGCTGCAGCCTTAGCTTACGGATTAGATAAGAAAGATTCAGATGCTAATATTGCAGTTTTTGACTTAGGAGGAGGTACATTCGATATTTCAATTTTGGAACTTGGAGATGGAGTATTTGAAGTAAAATCAACAAACGGAGATACACACCTTGGAGGAGATGATTTTGATAAAAGAATTATCGATTGGTTAGCACAAGAATTCATGAGTGATTTCAACGTTGATTTAAGAAAAGACCCTATGGCTTTACAACGTTTGAAAGAAGCAGCAGAAAAAGCAAAAATAGAATTGTCTTCTTCTACAACAACAGAGATTAACCTACCTTATATAATGCCAATAGACGGCGTTCCTCAACACTTAGTTCGCACATTAACAAGAGCAAAATTTGAACAATTGTGTGATGATTTGATAAAAGCAACAATTGAACCTTGTAAAAAAGCATTAGCAGATGCAGGTCTTGACAAAAATCAAATCAACGAAGTAATCCTTGTAGGAGGTAGCACAAGAATACCAGCAATTCAACAAATAGTAGAACAATTCTTTGGAAAAGCACCTTCAAAAGGCGTAAACCCAGACGAAGTAGTAGCAGTAGGAGCAGCAATTCAAGGAGGAGTATTAACAGGAGAAGTAAAAGATGTATTATTAATTGACGGAACTCCATTGGCATTAGGAATCGAAACCTTAGGAGGTGTGATGACAAAACTAATTGATGCAAACACAACAATACCTACAAAAAAATCACAAGTGTTCTCAACAGCCCAAGACAATCAACCATCAGTTGAAATCCACGTTCTACAAGGAGAAAGAACAAGAGCAACAGATAACAAAACAATAGGTAGATTTATCTTAGACGGAATACCACCTGCACAAAGAGGAGTTCCACAAATTGAAGTTACATTCGACATTGACGCAAACGGAATCTTGAATGTATCAGCAATGGATAAAGCAACACAAAAACAACAATCAATAAGAATTGAAGCATCAAGCGGATTGAGTGAAGATGAAATCAAGAGAATGAAAGCAGAAGCAGAAGCGAATGCAGAAGCTGACAAGAAATTGAAAGAAGAAGCAGATAAAATCAACGGAGCAGACGCAATGATTTTCCAAGTAGAAAAAGCATTGAAAGAAAACGGTGATAAATTACCTGCTGACAAAAAGTCTGAAATAGAAAGTGCTTTAAAAGAATTGAAAGATGCACACGCAGCTAAGAATATACCTGCAATAGACGCAGCAACAGAAAAATTAAATACAGTATTCCAAGCAGCCTCAGCAGATATGTATTCACAACAAGGCGGAGCTCAACAAGAACAACCACAAAATCAATCAAACAATTCTTCTAATGACCAAGACGGAGAAGTAACTGATGCAGATTTTGAAGAAGTGAAATAATTTAAAAAATTTAATTAAACAATAATTTATTAACAAAAGAGTGTAACTTAACGTTGCACTCTTTTTATTCTTTGTTTTCGTATTCGGAAATAATGTCTTCTAATTCTTGGGCTTGTTTTAGGGTGTATTCGCCTATTCTTGTACGGCATAGGGCTGTGAGATAGGCTCCGGAATTTAAATAACTGCCAAAATCTCTTGAGATGCTTCTTATGTAGGTTCCTTTTGAGCAAACTATTCTAAAATCTACCTCTGGCATAGCAATGCGAGTGATTTCAAACTCTTTGATTGTGATTTTTCTTGATTTGAGTTCTACGTCTTTATTTTCTCTTGCGAAGGCGTAGGCTCTAACTCCGTTTACTTTCAAAGCCGAAAACACAGGCGGTACTTGTTCTTGCTCTCCTAAGAAATGCTCTGCTGCCTTGTAAATATCTTCCTCTGTTATATGCTCAGTAGGGTAGTAGTTATCGATTTCTTTTTCCTTATCAAAGCATGGAGTTGTTGCACCAAGGTAAAACGTACCTGTGTATTCCTTTTCTTGTGCTTGATACTCCTCAATCTTTTTTGTGTACTTACCAATGCAAAGAATAAGCAAGCCTGTAGCCAAAGGATCTAACGTTCCAGCATGCCCAATCTTTACTTTCTTTAAGTCGTAATAGTGTTTTAATAAATACTTAACCTTATTAACTGCTTGAAACGAAGTCCACTCATAAGGTTTGTTAAGAAGAATAACGCCTCCTTTTTCTAAATCAATCATTATGCCACAGAAAGATTTACACCACAAAGCATTAAGATGATGATTAGCGCACCTACGATAATTCTATAGTAGCCAAAGGCTTTGAATCCGTGCTTTGTAAGAAAACTAATAAAGAATTTGATTGCTAAAATTGCAACAATGAAAGCTACAACATTACCTACAATCAACGGAACTATGTTATCTGTTAGCATTTGCACGCCTCCGGGCTCTAATATTGCTTTTAAGAGTTTGTATCCTGAGGCTGCAAGCATTGTAGGTACGGCTAAGAAGAACGAAAACTCTGCTGCGGTTTCTCTTGAAAGCTTTTGGCTCATCCCTCCAACGATTGTAGCCATAGAACGGCTCACTCCCGGAATCATTGCAATACATTGCACCAAGCCAATAAAGAAACTCTTTTTGTAAGTAATAGTTTGGTCTTGTGAAGGCTTGTTAAACCATTTATCAACAAAGAGCATAAATACTCCTCCTATGATTAACATAACGGAAACTACCCAAACGTTTTCCAAAACAGAGTCTATCAAGTCTCCTGCTAAGAAACCTATTATTGCAGCAGGAAGAAAAGCCACTAAGAGCTTCCAATAGAAATTCATTGTTTGAAAAAATCTCTTCCAATAAATAACAAGGACAGAAAGAATTGCACCAAACTGAATGCAAATAGTGAATAGTTTTACAAAATCGGTGCTTTCCATTCCTAAAACACCTTGTGTGATAATCATGTGCCCGGTTGAAGAAACAGGAAGAAACTCTGTAAGACCTTCAACTATTGCTATAATGATTGCTTCAAAGATTTCCATTTTCTAATTATTTGGATTTTTTCATTATAGCATAAACCTCTATTACCAAACCTCCAACAATTAAAATAGGGGCAATCACTAAACGTCTTGTATTAAAAAGAGCATAGTTGAATTCATCAGGATTTTCGCTTCCTCCACCAGAAAGAAGAATATATCCCAAGATTAAAACCACTACTCCTATAATCATCCAAATGTAGTTTTGCTTTCCGAAGGCAAAACCTTGCTTTTCTTCTGTATTATCTTTCATTTCTTATATTGTTATCTGTAAAGTTTGCTACTTTTTAAGTTCATATTTTTTCTAATTGAACGTCCTGTGAAAATAAGAGTTAGGAGCGTTCCAAGAATTATAATACTTATTCCAATTATCGCATAGATTTTTATATGCTCCATAAGGTTTAATCCTCCGATGCTTGAATATGTCCAAAACAAAACACCTGCCAAAAATACATCTGCAACAATGCTACCAATCAATCCAAGCATAAATCCCTTAGCAATAAAAGGACGTCTAATAAAACTTGGTTTTGCTCCAATCAACTCCATAGAGCGTATTTGCAAACGTTTGTTGCTGATAGAAAGTCTAATAGTGTGATTGATAAGAGTAATAGCGATGAATAGCAAACAAAGGAATAGCACAAATATAAAAGCACTTATGTTATAGATAATGTTGTTTATGTCGGTGATTAAGTCATGTCTATAATCCACAACATCAACTATATCTTTGGATTCAACACTTAAAATAAATTGTCTTATTTGTGTGATATTCAATGACTGAGCTTTTAGGTTTACCTCAATAGATGCTTGATAAGGATTAACGCTATCCAAAACCATAAGGTGATTATCGCCCATTATCTTATTCATCATTTGAGCAGCCTCTTCGGGTGAAATATATTTTGTGGACTTTACCTTAGGATTAAGTTGAATTTCTTTCTCCAAAGCCAAGGCTTCTTCGCTTGAAGTGCCAGAATTAAGATATACCGTAAAGGAAACTTGCTCTTTTATCTCGTTTGACACATTGTAGGCGTGATAAATGAAAAGAAAAATAAAGCCGAGAAGAAACATTACCAAGGAAATGCTAAGCGTTGTAGAGAAACTCGCACTCCAAAGCCCGTGTGATTTGTTGCTATGATTGTTTTTCATTATTTTTTTCTTTATATTTTCCTGCAAAAATACGCTTTTTTTGAAAAAACTCAATGGAAATCCTCATTTTTGTTTACTTTTGTTGCTTGAAACCATAAATATAATTCTTATGAGAGAGATTTTCGTAGAAAAGTTCGGTGGAGCATCGGTCAATAGTGCCACTTCAATAAAGAATGTTATATCAATATTGCAATTAGACGAAAAAGCAAGAGTAGTAGTTGTTTCCGCAATGGGCAAAACCACCAATTCCTTAGAGAAAATAGTAGATTTATGGTACAGGTTCACACGCTTTAATCAAGAAGAATTTGACTTTATAAAAGCATATCACACAAACATAATAAAAGAATTGTTTGAAAACACATCGGCTCTTGATATAGCACTTTCTATGGTAGAAGATATTTTCTTAGACCTAAAACAAAACCTACTAAGTCTTAACCCTAAGGACTACGACTTTCTTTATGATAGCATAGTTTCCTACGGTGAGAAAATATCTACTGCAATTCTTTCGCTATATATGACAAGCCTTGATATAAATCACCGACTTATCCCAGCACAAGAAGTAATAAAAACAGACAACTCATATCGTGGAGCACAAGTAGATTGGAAAAAAACCGAAAAAGAAGTAAAAGAAAAACTCAATAACCTATTTCTTGAAACAGATTTAGTGCTTACGCAAGGATTTATAGGCTCTACACGCGAGGGATACACAACAACGCTCGGTAGAGAAGGCTCTGACTATTCTGCAGCAATACTTGCGTATTGTTTTGAGGCAAAATCCTTAACGATTTGGAAAGATGTAGATGGTTTAATGTCGGCAGACCCAAAGAGAATGCCCGATGCAAAGAAATTAGAGCAAGTTCCATATCGTGAAGCCATAGAATTGTCGTACTATGGAGCCTCAGTAATTCACCCAAAGACAATAAAACCACTTGAAAACAAAGCAATACCACTTTATGTAAAGAGTTTTCTAAACCCAGAGAAAGAAGGAACGGTGATAACGCACGCCGAAGAAGTGAAACCCTTAGTGCCAAACTATATTTTCAAAGACAAACAAACCTTACTTTCCGTTTCGGCAAAGGACTTCTCCTTTATTGTAGAAGAAAACGTAGCAAATATTTTCTCAGAGTTGTCTTCCTTTGGCGTAAAGGTGAATTTAATTCAAAATTCTGCCTTAACCTTTTCTGTATGCTTTGATCAAAACGATTATGTCTTGCCAAGACTAATAGAAGCCTTGCAACAAAACTACAATGTCAAATATAATAATGATTTACAACTGATAACAATTCGACATTACACACAAGAAACAATAGAAAACCTAAACAAAAAAGGCAGAATCCTTATTGAGCAAAAAAATAGAGTAACCTTGCAGTGCTTGATTGAAGAGATAGCGGAATAACTCTAAGGAATAAAAAAATAAAACGCTCGTTTGTCAAAACAAAGTAAAGACTCACGAGCGTTTTTCTTTACCTTATATACAATGTATAAGGAGAACGATTTGAAACTAATCTTGATTCACTCTTTGTAGCAAACCATTAATATCTTCGTCTGCTAGAGGTTCTTGTGCAATTGTCATATAAAGTTCATTATGTCTTGTCTGAATATTATTAAAGAGAGCGCTGATAAGAGAATCTCCCATATTAGGACATAAACCGTTAATAAAATTTACTATTTGCCCATAGTTAGGATTATTTCCTATTGCTTCTAAAAGCTCATTAATAGTATTATTGTCTCTATTTAGATTATACTTATATACTAAATCTTCTATTGTTTGCTTTGCAATATTCAATTGTTGTAATTTACTCATCTTTTAATACCCTAATTCGTGTCGGGCGCAACTTATAATTTATAATTAATTAATAATATGGTTCAACAGTTGATTTATAATAATATGGTTCAACAGTTGATTTATACAAATCATATTCTACTTGTTGCTTTTTCAATTCCCACAATACTTTTTCATATTCATCTGCTTGCTTCTTCTTTTTATTGCAAGAAGGTAAAGCGATAACGCATACTAATAAAATTAAAAATAGTTTTTTCATTTCTTTTTCCCTAAATTCGTTATTGTTTTACAAATTCATCATATCTTTTGGTGGCTTCCGTTACTGCATCATCTCCAACTCCATTTCCAAGTAAAGCTTCAATAACTGCAGGTAATTCAGTTTTAGAATCTTTTAATATAAGATTACTTAATTTAAGAGCTTGACCATCTGAAAAATTTATTTTTTCTTTACGAGCTACAGAACCAGTAATTAGCCACACATAAGCATTTGCGTATTCCTTAGTATAACTTGAATTAATATCACTTGATTTAATTTCTGCAACACGTGCTTCATAAATATATATAATATTTTCAGGAGACATTGACAAAAGAGTATTATCTATTTCTTCAATATTATTAGTATTACAAACAGCAACCCAATCATATACAGTTTCTACATCTTTATCTTTATCTTTAATATTTACAGGAGGACCAGGAATTATTCCTGTTAGACCAAGTATAATAACAATTATTCCAATTACTGCTAATGAAAATGCAAATATTGACATTTTTTTATCCATTTTTATATACCCTAATTCGTGTCGGGCACAACTTCTAATTTGTTTTTAATTATTTTTTACTTACTTTGCCCAAGTCCCAGATGGCGATTACTTATTTTCTCTCTCTGACTTCAAGGCATAAAAAAACGTGGGACTTTTTTCTTACCGTTGAATGAGGTCCTCGAAACTACCTGTTTACCAAATAAGAAAAGCCCACGATATTACTCGTGAGCGTTTTGACTTATCTTTTGGTAAACTTTGATGAAATTTTCGAGGTTTCATTCAACCAAATCTAAGCAAAAACGCTTTTATGTCGTATTAAAATTTACTCAGTCTAAATTATCTTTCTTTTTCTATTACCATAGGCATAATTTTTCGTTAATAATCTTTCAGCTTACAAAGGTATAACAAAATTTTTAAAGCACAAAAAAATCTTATACAAACTCTTAATTCTCTAACTCAAAATTTACGGTAAAAACTCTTTATTTTGAAGAAATTTAATTTTGGGATTTTTGCAAAAATTCTTGCGAAAAATTGACGAAAATTGGGGTTAATTTTTCGCAGATTTGGAGTTTTTTTACGAAAAGCTCGTTTAGAATTTTCTAAATCAGGGATAGAAATTTCTAAATCAAGGATAGAAAAAATTAAATCAAGGTTTTTTTTGGAAAAAATCATTGAAAAAAATTGAAAAAACAAAGAAAAAATCCGAAAAATCAAAGACTTTTTTGGCGTTTTTAAGGCTTTAAAATGTTAAGTCTTTGATTTTGTGTTTTTTAGTTAAGTGCTTATATTTTCAAAATTTGCAATCAGAAATCTTAAAGTTGAAAATATCGCAAGCATTCGGCGTTAAGTGGAGGGAAAACGGTTTTATTTTCTCCACTTAACGCTGTTTCGGGTTTTAGCAACTTAGAGCTTTTTTAAATCTTTAAATGCTTTCTCAAAAAATGATAAAGACTTGCGTAGATTTCTTTTTTATGCTCCGAAAGATATTCCTCGCTCAACCATTCTACTCTTTCAATGCCTTCTTCTTCTTGCGGAGTTAGTGCTTCGGTGCTTTTAGATGACATCTTATACCAATGAGTTGCTTTCAATTCTCTTTTTCCCTCTCTTTTATAGGTATGATATGTAACGCCAAGTTTTTCTCCTAAGGTGATGTCTTTAAGCCCTGTTTCTTCCTCTACTTCTCTTACTGCTGTTACTTCAAGATTTTCACCCTCTTCTTGATGACCTTTTGGAAGGTCTAAGTGATTATTCCTAAAAATAAATAGGTATTCGCCTTTTTCGTTTTGGACTAAACCGCCCGCAGCAGGGACATGAATCATTTTTTTAGTAATTTGTTGAAAAGTTTTTTCAAAATCTAAATTTTTTACGATAATTAGGACGTTTTTTTTGTAATTTTCGTTAAAAAATTGAGCAAAATTGATTGAATTAACGTTGTCTTTATCGCACTCAATTACTATTCGTTGAGCCAATTCTTGCTCTGCAAAACATTTATTTGTTATGCAAATGTTGTTGTGTTTGTTGAAAATGTCGTATCTTTGCATTATGATTATGAATAAAGAGACAGCCATACAAGCAGCCCGATTTTTATTGCAAATTAAAGCAATAAAATTGAATAATGAAAATCCTTTCACATGGGCATCGGGCAGAAAGAGCCCAATTTATTGCGATAATAGAGTTACTTTGTCGCATCCAGAGATAAGAACGTTCATTCGCCAACAATTTGTTGCGATTGTAAATGAGCTATTTGCAGATGTAGATGTAATAGCAGGCGTTGCAACAGGCGGAATCCCTCAAGGAGTGTTGGTAGCACAAGATTTAGGAAAACCTTTTGTTTATGTACGTCCGAGCGAAAAAGCTCACGGATTGCAAAACAAAATAGAAGGCGATATAAAGGAAGGACAAACAGTTGTAGTTATTGAAGATTTGGTTTCAACAGGTAAAAGTAGTTTACAAGCCGTTGAAGCACTTAGAGCAAACGGTTGTCAAGTAAAAGGAATGGCAGCAATCTTTACTTACAACTTAGATGTAGCGAAAAAGGCTTTTGAAGATGCAGATGTTAAACTAAGTACAATAACTGATTATCACACTCTAATTGATTTAGCAGCGGAAGAAAACTTCATAAGAGCAGAAGATTTAGATTCTTTGTCTGAGTGGAGAAAAAATCCGGAAGAATGGAGTGACAAAAGAATGAATGGTTAATTGTTAATGTTTTTGTTTTTTTGATAAATAGGCGTTATGTAAAGGAGTAACGCCTTTTTTATATAAGATTTATGGTTAAAATAGAAAGTAAAAAGGTAGAGATAAAGAGAAATGTTGAGTTTGTGTATGAATATTTAGCAGACTTTACTCATTTTTCTATGGTTGCAAATGATAAAATAGAAAATTTCAAGGCAACACAAGACCGTTGTTCTTTTACAATTAAGGGAATGACGGATATGGGTCTTAAAATAATTTCAAGACTTCCAAACGAATCAATCACAATTTCAAACGATACGGATGTGCCAAGTTCAATGCCGTTGAATTTTTTAATCATTTTTGAATTTGAAAGAGTAGAGCCATACGTTACAAAGGTGATTGTGAAAATGGAACTTGACGCTAATCCAATGATTGCAATGATGGTGAAAAAGCCTTTGGAGAAATTTGTCAATTCTTTGGCCGATGGAATGAAAATGGCTATGGAAACAATGATTTAGAATGAGAAAACTCTTCATTTTTTTCTTCTTATTGCTTGTTTCAACCCTTAGTTATTCTCAACAAGATATAATTGAGAAATATGATGCTTGTGCCGAAGAAATTGATGCAGAGTCTAAGAGACAATTTAAAAAGGCTTATTCCTACTATAAAGACGGAAAATTAGATAAGGCATTCCCTTTGTTGAGGGAGTTGATAGAAAACGATTCCGATTTTGCAAGTCCATATTTTTTAATGGGAATGATAGGTGTTGCAAGGGAGAATACAAAAATGATAGAAAAGTATTTTCCTTTGGTAAGAGAGCTCTGTCCCGATTATTCTCACCCTTTGTGTTTCTATTACTTGGGAGTGATAGATTATTCCTACAATCGTTTTGATAAAGCAGTGATTTATTTTGAGAAATTCCTCGATGAAACCTTGCATGACAACAATTATTCCAATATGCAAACCTCTGCGATTAACTATATAAAGTGGTGTGAGTTTCTTTCTTTGTCTGAAAAAGATAAATACCCCTTTTTAGCAAATAAAATAGAGAGAATATCTACCGAGCAAGACGAAACAAAACCTTTTCTTTCGCTTGACGAACAAACAATCTTGTTTGTAAGAAAGGTAAAGCAGAGAGCAAAAAATGAAGAAAGTTTCTATCAACAAACTTCTTTCATTACAAAAGATGTTTTATGCCAAGCCTTTAAGGAATATGATGAAGATTTAGAGATTTGGGAGTTTGATGAGGGCTTTTCAATAATAGAATTGGAGAATACCTTGAATAAACCTACAAAAGTCTCAATGACTGCCGATAAAAAGCAGATGTATCTTTCCTTTATGGATAAAACGACAGGCAAGTATCAAATTTATTGTTCTAAATCGGTAGATGGAGTTTGGTCGGAGCCAGAAAATATTGGCAATATAGTCAATCTATCAACGGCTAATCAGATTGACCCTTTTATAACGGTTGATGGCAACACTCTTTATTTCTCTTCCGATAGAAATTCAGGGCAAGGAGGGTATGATATTTGGGTTACGCATAAAAGTAAAAATGGTAGTTGGCTCAAACCAACTAATATTGGAAAGAGAATAAACACTCCGAGAGATGAATTTTCGCCTTATCTTCACCCAGATAACAATAGTTTTTATTTTTCTTCAAACGGTTGGAAAGGATTTGGTGGACAAGATTTGTTTTATCTCAATTTGAACGAGATAAAAATGAAAGAGCCTATAAATATAGGACAAGAGATAAACTCGGAAGGAAATGAAAACGAAATAATGCTTAAAAAAGATGGCAAAACAGCATATCGCTCGCAGTGGGATTCAATTG
>JAGCLI010000085.1 GCA_017647065.1 Bacteroidales bacterium | reverse complement strand
GAAAAATGCTCGCAAGAGTGCGGGGATTACACAACAACAATTAGCAGAGAAAATTGGCAAAAAGCGTGAGTACATCGCAATGTTAGAAAAAGGAGAAACCGATATGCAACTCTCTACCTTTATTTTAATTTCCGAAGCCGTAGGATTAAAATTTGCTTTAACCTATTAAAAGAAACAAACCTTTAAACACATAAAACAAAACGCTCGTAAGTCAAAATAAAACTAAGACTCACGAGCGTTTTTGTTTGGGTTTTTAGAAGTGTAAACCAAGTCTTATTGTAAGCATACCCGGATTTATGCGTTTAAAAGTAAATCTTTCATCTTCAATAGAACTTTCTCCATCATAAATTTCCTCAAGCATTGCTTCTCCTTTTATTTTTTGAGAACCTAATGAATAATAATGAACTCCAAGACTATATTTGTCATTGAGCATAAAGCCTGCTCCAAATTGAAATGCTAAACTTGTGTTTATACTATAAGAATATTTCACAGTTTCTTCAACATCAACATCATACCAATGGCCATAATAATAATCATATTCTTCAACTGTTCCAATAAAGGATTGCTTAAAACTTGTTAAAGTGCCGATATTAAGACCTAACGCACCCTCTCCCCAAATTTTAATATTGTCATTTATTCCGTATTCATAGTTTAACCCAACCATAATAGGAACATTTATGTAATGAGGTATAGCAATGCTAAATTCATCTAAATATTCCTCTTTTTCAAGTTCAGAAATTAAGTCTTCTTTCCAATCTTTTACATCGTCATTTGGCATATTTAAAAAGAAATCCGCACTTGCAATAATTCCTAATCCTTTTACCGAAGGAATATTAAAGCGAAATTTCATTCCGGCATCAAAACCTAATCCTGCACCACCACGATTTGTTTTGTATCCCCAAGCAACTTGTCCATTATCCATACGACTTTCTGCAAAATCTCCTTGTGGGAAAAGCATACCTAAATGAATCGAGAAATCTGTTTGTGCGTTTCCACAATTAACTCCTAAGATTGCTACTATAAGCAATGCGATTTTTTTAATTTGTCTTTTCAAATTTTTTTATTTTTTAAAGTTAATAATTTTCCTGACAAGTAAGTGTTAGTCCTAACTCATCAACATCTTCGCATGGATACAATTCTTGCCATTCTGCTGGCAAATCTTGGCAAGTTGCATCAGCACAATCTCCTTCAAAATTAACTATTGTAGGTTCACTTTCTGTATAAAGTGGATTACTAATCATATCTGACGAAATTGTACAATAGCAATCGTTATAGAAAATGCCACCTGAACCACCATTTTCGTTGTTTCCACCACCTTCATACGTTTCTTCGCAACCTGCGAACATAACTGCAGCTACTGCAATTAAACTTAATAATTTTAATCTCTTCATATTTTTATTTTTTTTAATCTTTGCCCAAGTCCCAAATGGCGATTACTTATTTTTTTTCTTTGACTTTATGGCATAAAAAAACGTGGGACTTTTTTCTTATCATTCTATGAGGTCCTCGAAACTACCTATGTATCGAATAAGAAAAGCCCACGATATTACTCGTGAGCGTTTTCTGCTTATTCATTCGATACATTTCTTGAAATTTTCGAGGTTTCATAGAATTTAGTATAAGCAAAAACGCTTTTATGTCGTTTTAAAATTTTCT
>JAGCLI010000084.1 GCA_017647065.1 Bacteroidales bacterium | reverse complement strand
TTATTCGCAATGTCTTCATTAACATTAATTTCAAATTGTTCATTTCTTAAACAATTATAAATATCTTCTAAAGAATTCATTTTCATTGATTCACAAATAATATTATCTTTAATAAGGATAAATTCTTTACCCCAATTATATTTTTTGCTATCTCTATTTAATCTATCAACAACACCTTTTTCTGTTGCAATAACAAACTGTTTGTTATCAGATTGTTTGGCAAAAGCCATAATTTCTTTTGTCGAACCAACGAAATCAGAAAGTTCTGAAACTTCAGCCTTACATTCAGGGTGCGTTAATATTAATGCATTAGGATAATTTTTACGTATCAATTTGATATCTTCAACACTAATTAATTGATGAATAGGGCAACAACCATTAAACGTAATAATTTCAACATCGCCTTTTAACTGTTTTTGAACCCATTTTCCAAGATAATTATCAGGTACAAATAAAACTTTATCAGAACCTAAATTTTTAACTATATTAATAGCATTAGAGCTTGTACAACAAACATCACATTCAGCCTTTACCTCAGCTGTTGAATTGATGTAACAAACAACAGGAACATTTGGATATTGTTGTTTAAATGCTCTTAATTTTTCAACATTAATCATATCTGCCATTAAACAACCTGCGTTTATATTAGGCATTAAAACTTTTTTATCAGGAGATAATATTTTAGCACTTTGAGCCATAAAATAAACTCCTGCAAACAAAATAATATCTGCATCTGTTTTTGCTGCAACTTGGCTCAAATACAAAGAATCACCAACAAAATCAGCAACTTCATCAACTTCTACATTTTGATAACAATGTGCTAAAATTATTGCATTTTTTTCTTGTTTTAATTTATTTATCTCTGATATAAAATCCATTATTTTCCGATTTCTCTATTAAAGTCTTTTAAAATTATAAAGGAAACAACATTAAATACAAATTTATTTTATATTTAACCAATCAAGGACTCTTTCTGAAACATAATCGAAACAATTTATATCATTTAACTCTTTAGCCTCAATGCCTTTTGAATAAACAATAATTGGCACTTGTTCACGAGTATGATCGGTACCTGCAACAGTAGGATCACAACCGTGGTCTGCTGTAATTATTAACAAATCATCATCACTCATTGCATCAATAAACTTAGGTAAATATGTATCAATAGTTTCTATTGCCTTTGCATAACCAATAGCATCATTTCTATGGCCATAAAGCATATCTGTATCAACTAAATTTGTAAATATAAACTGTTTATCAAAAGATTTTATATCATACTTATCTGTTTTAATTTCGTCTAAATTTAATTCATTTTTTATAGCTTTTAAAGTTAAATCTAAACCTTCAATATTTCCACCAGTATGAACAGCATGAGAGATACCTTTTCCTACACAAATATCTTCAATTTTTCCAATTCCAACAACAGCACCATTATTTTTCAAAATAATATCACAAGCTGAATCTTTAAATGGCTCAACAGAATAATCACGACGAAGGCCACCAATTCTTGTTGGTTTACCATCTATCATTCTATAAGGACGAGCTATAACTCTTGAAACATTATACTCATCAGTTAGTATTTCTCTTGCGATTTCACAGTATTTATAGAGTGTTTCAATCGGAATAATATCAATATCTACAGCAATTTGAAAAACGCTATCAGCACTTGTATAAATAATAGGGAATTTTGTTTCTTCATGCTCAGAATGTAAATCTTCAATAACTTTAGTTCCTGAAGCAGGATAGTTTGCTAAAATTCCACCACAATTAGTTTTTTCAATAAACTCATTAATCAACGCTTGAGGAAAACCATTTGGATAAACTTTAAATGGATTATCTAAAACCAAGCCCATCATCTCCCAATGTCCAGTTGTAGTATCCTTGCCTTTGGAAGTTTCTTTCATTATTCCATATTGTGCAATAGCATTTTTATTTGGAGCAACACCTTGAACATTCCCCAAATTACCCAATCCTAAAGAATAAAAATTAGGAGCATTCAAACCATTATTAGCTTTAGCAACATTACATAATGTATTACAATCCATAACATCGCCATAATCAGCACAATCCTTCATTGCACCACAACCCATTGAATCTATAACTATAACAATTGCTCTTTTCATAATAAACTCCGATACGTACAACTATTTATTATACTCTAATAAACTAAAAAAGTTCTGTTTTACCCAGAACTTTGTAAATAATCCCCTAATCTCGCTCGACAAAATCAAATCTTTTTTATAATAATCTAACCAATAAATTCCCAAAATATTCCTTACTCAGTCTCTCTCCCAATCGAGGAAAGCTCCGCCATCACTCCTTCCAAAGCTCTTCCGTTTCTCTGTGTTTTCTAATAGTAAAACTTACAAACTTAACATACAAGATAATAATAATTTACTATTTTTAACAATAGACCATGCCCCTTGAAACAAGAGGATAAAAAAAGTTTTACAATTATTAATATCAACTATTTACGAGATAATTAATTGTAAACTACTTGACAAAGTCATGCATAAAGTCAGAGGGTATTACAGCTTTTTGCTATAAAGATAGTATTAAATTATATGTAACAAGAGGTTTTTTGATATAAACAATATTATTAAAAAAGTATATATTTAGCCCTGAAACTCAATATTTGATATAATAAGAGAAATATTTAATGATAAGGATGAACATGACAATAAGATTTCTAACATCAGGCGAATCGCATGGCAAAGCTCTAAACGCAATAATTGAGGGAATTCCTGCCAATATAACAATAGATACTAATTTTATAAATAAAGAACTACAACGTCGTCAAATTGGATATGGACGTGGTGGAAGAATGTTAATTGAAAAAGACACAGTAAATATTCTTTCAGGGGTAAGACATGGCAAATCACTTGGCAGTCCAATTTGTTTAGAAATAACAAACAAAGATTACGAAAATTGGGTAATCGCAATGAACACGGATGTTGTAAAACAAACACAGGAAAATATAGACTTAATAAACTCTAAAAAAATAACAAATGTTCGTCCTGGACATGCTGATTTTGCAGGTGCAATAAAATACAATCATTCTGATATAAGAAATATATTAGAACGTTCAAGTGCAAGAGAAACAACTACAAGAGTTGCGACAGGCGCAATCGCAAAAAGCATTTTAAAAGAGTTTAATATTGAAGGGATATCATTTGTAAACCAAATTGGTTCTATAAAAACAAATACTCCAAAAAATATTTTTGACTATAAAGAAGAGATAGAAAACAACGACCTTAGAACATTAACCAATTCTATTTATGAAGCCATGAAAAACGAAATAGACAAAGCAAAAGAAGATGGCGATACTTTAGGTGGGGCATTCGAAGTTATTTTTAAAAATATTCCGATTGGGTTAGGTTCACATGTTCACTGGGATAGAAAAATAGATGGTTTAATTGCACAAGCAGTTATGAGCATTCCAGCTGTTAAATCCGTAGAAATCGGATTAGGCAAGGAAGTAGCAGAAACTTTAGGTTCAAATACTCACGATGAAATTTATGTTGAAGAAGGAAAATACATTCGTAAAACAAATAACGCTGGTGGTATAGAATCAGGCATTACAAATGGTGAAGATATTATTGTAAAAGTTGCAATGAAAGCCATACCAACAATGAAAAAAACTTTGAATTCTATACAAATAGATACAAAAGAACAAGTTCAAGCACACTTTGAACGTTCTGACACTTGTGCAGTTGCTGCTTGTGCTGTTGTTGCAGAAAATATGGTTGCTATCGTTTTAGCAAATGCATTTTTAGAAAAATTTTCTGGTGATAGTCTTGAAGAAATAAAAACAAACTACAAAAACTATCAAAAAAGAGTATCAGAAAGGTAGTCTATGAACATTGCACTTATTGGAATGATGGGTTCTGGCAAATCTACAATAGGAAAACTACTATCAGAAAAACTCAATTTTAAATTTATTGATACTGATGAAGAAATTATAAAATTGGCGAATTGTTCAATAAACAAAATTTTTGAAGAACATGGAGAAGAAACTTTTCGCTCAATGGAAAAAGTTGTTCTATCAAAAGTTCTAAAATCAGACAATCAAGTTATCGCAACTGGTGGTGGAATAATAAAATCAATAGAAAATAGAAATCTTTTAAAAGAAATTACGACTATTTATTTAAAAGCAGACGATAAAACAATCTACGAAAGAGTTAAAAACGATAATTCTCGACCATTATTAAACACTGAAAACTTACAACAAACTATTCAAACAATTTTATCTGAAAGACAATATTTATACGAACAATCACAATTTACAGT
This sequence comes from Bacteroidales bacterium, assembly GCA_017647065.1. Classification (GTDB taxonomy): domain Bacteria; phylum Bacteroidota; class Bacteroidia; order Bacteroidales; family P3; genus Onthomorpha. The sequence goes on along the minus strand of JAGCLI010000084.1, from coordinate 158 downwards.
TGATACAACAAACAAAACACAAAATGAAGTAATTAATGAAATAATAGAAAAGATAAGCTAATGGAGAAAGTGGACGTCAAAATCAATAATAAAGGGAAATATTCTTACCCAATATTTATAGGGGAAGGATTATTAGAAAGTGTATACACGATAATATC
>JAGCLI010000083.1 GCA_017647065.1 Bacteroidales bacterium | reverse complement strand
TTAAACAAAGGAGGTCTTATGAAAATCACAGTTAAAGCAGTAAAATTCAAAATGGATCAAAAGTTAGAAGATTTTGTACATGACAAAGTTTCTAAACTTGAAAGACAAGCCTCAGGATTGCTTGGAGCAGAGGTTACATTGAATGTAGATAAGCCTGAAAGCGAAAACAATAAAATCGCAGATATTAAAATAGAGATTTCAGGTAAAGATTTATTTGCTTCAAAACAAGCAGACACCTTTGAAGAAGCAGTAATGCTTGCAATAGATGCCTTGAAAACGCAAATAAGTAAGTTTAAAGACAAAAAATAATCTTAATTTAAAGAAAATTTTTCTTTGATTTAATAAAATAATCCAAAGGTTTAGAAAATTATTCCTTTGGATTATTTTTATTTTTCTAAGACTTTAAAACAATAGTTTTATAAATTTGTATTTTATAGTTGATTGTTTCGTGATTTTTTTGTTACTTTGCAATCTTAAAAATAAAAATATATACACAAGATGATAGACTTAAAAGATACTTTAGGCGTAATCCCTGAGGATAAACTAAAATCTACAAGGGAATATGTACAACAATACATCAGTTTGCGATTGGCTACAATGGGCGTTGAAATGAATACTGATAATATAGATGAGAGTGAGCAAAACTTTATGAGGATATTAAAGGGTTTATTATCTAATTACAAAGAAAGAGAGGCCCTTTATGATAATTATCTTTGTCCTGCCGATGCAAGAATACAAAACTTTTTAGATCGTTATTTTGCCTCAGTTAAGAGTGTTCCAGATATAAAAATCCCATTGAGAACATTTACTTTGGATACATACGGAATAGCAAGAGAATTATCACTTCCAAGCGGAGCAGATGAATATAAATCAACATACGTTACTTCTTACAGAGTAAAACAAGGAGTATTACACAATCCAAAGAATGATAGAAGAACAACAAAAGGTGTTTTCCATATCGCAGAGGGAGGATTGCCAATTCCAAACGATAAAAAAGCAGTTCCAATTGAAGTTGCAAAATATATTTTCCATAGAGCCTTTGCAGAATCTGGTCAAGTGATGGAATTACCATACACTTCACAAACTTCAACTCCTATAAGACTAATGGTATCTTTGCTTTTGAAACCAACAATCTGTCCAGAGGTAGATGAAGTGAGCGAAAGAAAGAATATGGAAATAAGATTCTTTGCACCGGGTTCACTTGTAAGTAATTTAGACTTTGTAGAAAGTATTTTTGGTAATGGAGGAAGTCCATATCATATTAAAAACGATTCAGCATTAGACGTAGAACATTGGACAGGTCATACAGGCTGTATAATTTTAGCTCCACAATTAACTCAACTTACTAAAAAGGAATGTGGATTACCTCATATTTCTGTAGCAACTGAACGTCAAAAGAAAGACGGAATGTGTTGGAGCGATGAAAAAGAACTATACAACGATGGACAATCCTTTAAATTATGTGTTAGAACAGACGAAGGAATCATTGCAACAGTAATTGCAGATAACTATTTTGGCTACTCAAAGAAAGAAGTGAAAACAATGATGAGTTATTCTGCAAACATATATGGAAATGCAGAAGAAGAACACGCAGGAGGAGCCTTAGTATTCCCTGGATACAATCAAGGAGATACATATTTTGCTAATCCGATGAAAGTTCGCAATACATTTGAAGATGTAAAGAAAAACTGTAACTCATTTATAGAATTCAAAGAAGAAGGATATGGAATAGATAAAAACTTCTCAAACATATATTACCTACCAGAAAATGCTAATTTCTATGTTCCAACCCAAGAAATCAAATGGAAAAACGATAAAGGCGAACATAAATTAAAACTTCTTCCAAATCGTACTTATATTTTACCAAATGGAAGTAAGTTCCGTATGGAAAGTTATTCAGGAGCTTTGAATTATCGTTTAATAGAAACACTTGGAGATGGATTGTTCTGTCACAAACCTTGTACAGTTTCAGGAGGAGGAAAATCAGAAATATCAAAATCACTTGAAGATGCAATACTTGGTGGACCATTCTTTGTTAGTGATTTTGAAAAAGACTTTGCCAAAGTAGAAGAAATAATCAATTACGACTATTCAAAAAGATATGAAAAACATGATTCAATCCCATATAGTCGTAGTTTCTTATCACCACTTCGTTCAATGGGTTCAGTAATTAAGCTTCTTACCCCAAGCATAGAATATTCTGAAAGCTATAATGAATGGCTAAGAAGTCTTCCTCAACACATAAAAGGAATATCACTAATCATTAAACGATTCTATAAAGAAGAATGGGGAGAAGATTGGAAGAAGCATTTCAATGTAGATATTCTTAATGGTACACCAGCCAATGAATTGAAATTTGAAGATAAGAAAATATATGCACGTTATCTTAGAGTAGGCTTTGAAGAGAACGGAACATGGAGAACTTTCAAACTAAGACAAGACTTTGTTCATTCAGATAAAATCCAAATGGAAGATGATATAAGTGCATCAACAGTAGTTCCTACAAAATTACTTTCAAATCTTGGAAAGGCAAAAGACAATTTAAGTGTTAAAATAGTAGAAAACTGCGAGTATAGATTCTTCCAACGTCCTGATGACGCAGTAATAAGAGGCTATGATAAAAAAGCAGAATTAGATTTATCAACACCAAATACATTTATCTCTAATTACGAACCGTTAATTCAAGAAGACGCTCGTGAAATGACCGAAGATGTGATTAACTTTGATAAATTTACTCAACCAATGAAAAATCTTATTTCTTCAATGGTTGATGATAAAGAATCTAAATACTTCGTTTCATCGGCAAATCCAAGATTAGTAAATGGTAAGCCTTCAAAGAATGTTCGTTACCTACAAACAAGAAACGATTTGATCTATCCGCAAGAAAAGTATATCGCAGAAATGGGAATGCGTCTTGCAAGAAGAATACCAGAAGATAAACCATTGTATGTTCCGGTTAATGCAGTCCTTCCTGGAAGAAGAAATAATAGGGCAGAAGAAGGCATACCTCCTTTGGCAGTTTATAATCCTATTCATTACCAAGAACTCCCTGAATTATTTATGGATTTCGTTTGTTCATTAACAGGTAAGAGTCCTTCAACTACAGGAGCAGGTAGCGAAGGTGCATTAACAAAAGGACCTTTCAATGCATTGTGTGCAGTAACAGATCTTAATAATGCGTTGATTTCTTTCATACTTACAGGATACGATGGCTTTACAACACCAGCAGGATACATTGGTAGTAAATATAGAATTGACCACGATTTGTCTTTATTGATACCAGAAATATGGGCAAGATTATCTCCTGAAGAAAGAGATCCTAAGTTCTTGATTGCAAACAATTACTTTGAAAAGATAGATAATTTCAATTACGAAGGTAAAGAAGTAAAAGCATCTGTTTTAGGATATAGAGTGACAGAAAAATTCATACATAACTACTTTGGAAGAGTATTTGAAAATCCTAATGTAGTCTTTACAGATGAAATGTTAAAGCCAGAGCTTCAAAGTATGCAAGAATTTGTGGACGGAGTTCGCAATATAACAGACAATCAAGCAAGAGTTGCTAAGATGTATTTTGAAGACGGAAGTGTAGAAGGAGCAATACCACCATTAAAAGCAATACTTCATATAATGGCATACGGAGAATATGAAGGCAAAACACTATCTTCTCCTGAAATAAGAGAAATGTTTACAAGAGAATACTTGTTAAAGAGCAATTGGTATGCAGAAAGATTAAGAAATAAACACGTAAGTGACATAGCATTGTGGCAAAGTCACCAAAAATATATAAGTGATTTATTGAATGAAGCAGTCAATTTGCCAGATGATAAGAAACAAGAATTAAAACAAATACTTTTAAAAACAAAAGAAACCTTGAAATACGTCAAGAGTCAAGCCTATTATGATAAGTTAATAGGAACAATAGGTAAGGACGATTTGTATAAAGGATAAGAAATAATAAAGTATTAAAAACAAGAATAGGGCAATTGAGAGAGATTTCAATTGCCCTATTTTTTCTTTGAAATAATTTTGTAAAGCAAAGAATTATTTTTTTAAAACAAAGAGTCTGAAATTTTTGTTTTTATAATTTCTTTTGTAAATTTGCAATTCTTTTATCAAACAAAAATAAGAATATTAAAGTGGGACGTTTAATGGCAATTGATTATGGTTTGAAGCGTGTTGGATTGGCAGTTAGTGATAATATGCAAGTGATTGCGACTGCTTTAAACACGGTTCCAACTGTTGATATTTTCCCTTATCTTAAAGATTATATGACAAGGGAACAGGTAGATGCAATAGTAGTGGGTGATCCTAAGCAATTGGACAACACTCCCTCGGAATCGGCAAAGGCAGTACATCTTTTTGTCGAGGAATTAGGTAATCAATTCCCTGATATTGATATTTATATGATTGATGAGCGTTTTACTTCCAAAATTGCAAGTCAAACGATTGCTAAATCAGGCAAAACTAAAAAGGCAAGACAAGAAAAGGGATTGATTGATACGGTTGCAGCGGTCTTGATTTTGCAAGATTTTATGAAAATGAAACAAATATAAAAGAAATGATACTTCCAATAGTTGGTTATGGACATAGTGTGCTGAAAAAAGAAGCACAAGAAATTACAAAAGATTATCCTGAATTGCCAAAGTTAATTGAGGATATGTTTCAAACAATGTATGCAGCAAATGGTGTAGGATTAGCTGCACCGCAAGTTAATCTTTCAATTCGTTTAGTTGTGATTGATGCAGACCCTTTTAAAGAAATGTATCCTGAGGCTGAGGGTTTTAAAAAGGTTTTTATAAATCCAACAATATTAGAGTATAAAGGGGAAATGTGGAACGATTTTGAAGAAGGGTGTCTTTCTCTTCCAGAAATTCATGAAGAGGTTTCACGTCCGAGAGAGGTTGTTGTGAAATATTATGACGAAAACTTTGAAGAACATATAGAAGAGTTTAACGGAATACGTGCAAGAGTATTTCAACACGAGTATGATCACTTGCAAGGAAAAGTCTTTGTAGATAGATTATCTGCTCTTAGAAAAACTCTTTTGAAAAGAAAACTTAACTATATTGCCACAAACAAGGTACG
>JAGCLI010000082.1 GCA_017647065.1 Bacteroidales bacterium | reverse complement strand
TTTTTTAGCTGAGTTTTTAATTGAAAAAGGTTATGAAGTTCACGGAATTATTCGCCGTAGTTCTTCTTTTAATACTTCAAGAATAGAACATCTTTATTTGAAAGAATGGATTAAAGACCAAAAACAAGAACGAGCTATCAATCTTCATTACGGAGATATGACAGATTCTTCTTCTTTGATAAGGATTTTGCAACAGATTCAACCAGATGAGATTTATAATCTTGCAGCTCAAAGTCATGTAAAGGTGAGTTTTGATGTTCCGGAGTACACTGCCGAAACCGATGCTGTAGGAACACTTAGACTTTTAGAAGCAATTAGAATTTTAGGCTTAGAAAAAAAGACAAAAATCTATCAAGCCTCAACTTCCGAACTTTATGGTCTTGTACAAGAAGTGCCACAAAAAGAAACAACTCCTTTTTATCCTCGCTCGCCATACGGAGTTGCAAAACTATATGGCTTTTGGATTACAAAAAATTATAGAGAAAGTTATGGAATGTTTGCAGTCAATGGAATTTTATTTAATCACGAAAGTGAAAGGAGAGGAGAAACATTCGTAACTCGTAAAATTACACTTGCCGCAGCAAGAATTGCAAAAGGATTGCAAGAAAAACTCTATTTAGGTAACCTTTCTGCTCTAAGAGATTGGGGATATGCAAAGGATTATGTAGAATGTATGTGGTTAATGCTACAATATGAAAAACCAGAAGACTTTGTTGTTGCAACAGGTGAGGCACATAGCGTAAGAGAATTTTGTACTCTTGCCTTTAAATATGCAGGCATAGAATTAAAATGGGAAGGTGAAGGAGTAAATGAAAAAGGTATTGATGTGAAAACGGGAAAGGTGTTAGTAGAAGTAGATGAAAAATATTTCCGTCCTGCCGAAGTAGAACAATTGCTTGGAGATGCCACAAAAGCTCAAACACTTTTAGGTTGGAATCCAAGAAAAACATCTTTTGAAGATTTAGTTAAAATAATGGTTGAAAGCGATTTGAAAGCAATTAGTTAAATTAGAAGATGAATTTTAATTCAAAAATATTTGTAGCAGGGCATAAAGGACTTGTAGGCTCTGCAATATTGAAAAATCTTAAAGAAAAGGGTTATCAAAACTTTGTTTTACGCTCACATAGCGAACTTGATCTTTGTAATCAAGCAGAGGTGGAGAAATTTTTTGAGAAAGAAAAACCTGAATATGTCTTTTTAGCCGCTGCATTCGTAGGTGGAATAATGGCAAACTCTAAGTATAGGGCTGATTTCATTTATAATAATTTACAAATTCAAAATAATGTAATTCATTTCTCTTATAAATATGGTGTAAAAAAGCTTTTGTTTCTTGGAAGTACTTGTATTTATCCTCGCGATGCACATCAACCGATGCAAGAGAGTGAATTGCTTACCAATGAGTTAGAATATACAAATGAACCATACGCTTTGGCGAAAATTGCTGGCTTAAAAATGTGTGAAAGTTATAATTTGCAGTATGGAACCAACTTTATTGCTGTTATGCCTACTAATCTTTATGGGCCAAACGATAATTTTAATTTAGAAACTTCACATGTTATGCCTGCTTTGATAAGAAAAGCTCATCTTGGAAAATGTTTACAAAATAATGATTGGCAGTCTTTAAGAAAGGATTTAAATACTCGTCCGATAGAAGGAGTAAACGGAGAAAGTAATCAAGAGGAAATAGAGAATATTTTATCAAAGTATGGAATTAAATCAAAGGATAATTCGGTTGAAATAGAGCTTTGGGGTAGTGGAAAGCCGTTAAGAGAATTTCTTTGGAGTGAAGATATGGCAGATGCTTGTGTTTTTTTTATGGAAAGAGTGGATTTTAAGGATACTTATTCACAAAATGATAAGCAAATCAAGAATTGTCATATCAATATAGGTACTCAAAAAGAAGTTAGCATAAAAGATTTGTTTGAAATTATATGTGAAAAGGTAAATTATAATTCAAATGTTTTCTTTAATAGAGAAAAACCCGATGGAACTATGAGAAAACTTACCGATTGCACGAAATTGCATTCTCTTGGTTGGAAACATAAAATAGAGTTGTCGCAAGGGGTGCAACAACTCTATGATTGGTATTTAGAAAGTCTTAAATAGCAACATTAAAGTCTCTTAACGCATCGTTGAGAGACGTTTTTTTATCTGTCGATTCTTTTCTTTTGCCTATTATTAAGGCACAATTTACGTTGTATTGACCTGCTGGGAATTTTTTTGTGTAGCTTCCTGGTATTACTACTGAGTTTTCTGGAACTATTCCTTTGTATTCTATTGGTTCTTCGCCTGATACGTCTATTATTTTAGTGGATTGTGTGATTACTGTATTGGCTCCAAGTACGGCTCCTTGTTTTATGATTGCTCCTTCTACAACTATGCAACGTGAACCTATGAAACAATTATCTTCTATAATAACAGGATTTGCTCCAACAGGCTCTAACACTCCGCCAATGCCGACTCCTCCTGCAAGATGTACGTTTTTGCCAATTTGTGCACAGCTTCCAACTGTCGCCCACGTATCTACCATTGTTCCTTCATCAACATACGCTCCAATATTTACGAAACTTGGCATCATTATACAGCCTTTTGCAAGAAAACTGCCATATCGTGCAACTGCGGGAGGGACATATCTTATTTGAAGCTCGTTATAATTTTGTTTTGTTGGGATTTTGTCCCAGAATTTTAAGTCTTCGGCTTGCATATCCTTTGTTTCGCAGATAGGGAAGTACATTATAATTGCTTTTTTTACCCATTGGTTTACTTTCCATTCGTTTTCTGTTTTTTCAGCTACACGAATTTCACCTTTATCAAGCAATTCTATAATCTCAAATATTGCTTTTTTTGTGTTTTCTTCTTTTAATAATTCACGATTTAGCCAAGCTTTTTCTATTAACTCTTGATACATA
>JAGCLI010000081.1 GCA_017647065.1 Bacteroidales bacterium | reverse complement strand
GTTTGCTTCCTTTCAAACAACGATATTACAGGAGGAAACTCAGGAAGCCCTATCTTGAATGCAGAAGGACACCTAATAGGACTTGCATTTGACGGAAACTGGGAAGCAATGAGCGGAGACATAGCATTTGAACCAGAATTGCAAAGAACAATCAACGTAGATGCACGTTACGTTCTATTTGTTATGGACAAATTTGCAGGAGCACAAAGATTGATAGACGAATTAAAAATCATTAAATAACAAAAAACGATATGAAACTTACAAACGACAAAGAAAAAGTTAGCTATATCATAGGAGAAGATATAGGATTCTCATTCCAAAGAGAAGGATATGATTTGGATATAGACATAATGCTTGAAGCTATAAAGGGAGCTGCAACAGGAAAAAGTGAAAACCTTTTGAGCGAAACAGAGAAGAATGAAGTTATGATGCGTTGGCAACAAGAAATGCAAGCTAAAAAGCAAGCTCAAATGGCAGAACAAGCAAAGGCAGCAAAGAAAGACGGAATGGCATTCTTGGCTCAAAACCGCAATAACCCCGGAGTATTTGAAACACCAAGCGGATTGCAATACCAAGTTATAAAAGGAGCAGAAGGAAGAAAGCCTGCAGCAACAGATACCGTTCACGTACACTACCACGGTACGCTTTTGAATGGTCAAGTGTTCGATTCATCTGTTCAAAGAGGCGAACCGATTTCATTCCCATTGAATCAAGTAATCGCAGGTTGGACAGAAGGATTGCAACTTATGAGCATAGGAAGCAAATACAAATTCTTCATTCCGTCAGAACTTGCTTACGGTGATCAAGCCGTTGGAACAATTCCAGCAGGTAGCACTTTGATTTTTGAAGTAGAATTGTTAGACATTAAATAAGAGAATTGGAGTACTTTGTTTTCAAGATAGAGGAATGTGAAAAGGCGTTTGGTATTGACAAATCATTATCTCGCCCAAGACAAATCTCTCTACTTGCAAAACAACAATTACTTTCAATAATCAAAGAAAAAGGTTTGTCTTTCGATACCACGATTGCAGTGGGAGAGAAGGGCAAACCTTTCTTTTTATACAACGATACATTACATTTTTCTATCTCTCACACAAAATCACACATAGCAATAGCCCTCCATGATAAAGAGATAGGAATAGATATTGAAAACACAAGAAAATGTAACCTCAATTTAGCAAAACGCTACTTTCACCCCGAGGAATATATCTATCTTTCTTCACTGCCAAAAGAAGAGCAAGATGAAGCATTTACAAAAATATGGACTCTGAAAGAAGCATTTGTAAAATGCACAGGCGAAGGAATAGCAGGAGGGTTTAATAAATTTTCGGTAATTCCTAATTCAAAAAATATAGACAAAAAATACAAAACACAATATCAAGTAAAGGATTATCATCTTAGCCTTTGCTTTGAATTATAAGCAATATTAGTTAAATATTTCTTTAAATGAAAAAAATAAGGCAAAGAATTAAAAAATTATTTCTTTGCCCTATTAAATTATCTCTTTGTTTTATTTTAGTCTTTTATTATATATATGATTTCTTCTGCTTTATTGAAGTTATATTCTTGCGTTAATTCTTTTATTTGAAACCAATCTAATATTGCCCATATTCCAATTCCTCCTGCTGTTAGCAGCTTTAATAATCCAATGTCTGTTTGTCCTATAACAAATCTATCAACGCCTAAAACAT
>JAGCLI010000080.1 GCA_017647065.1 Bacteroidales bacterium | reverse complement strand
TTTAAAAAGAAAGAATATTATCTTGCTAAACACCACATTTAAACCACAAATAAAAGTCTTTCACAAGTTTGAAAGCGGGGGCATCAAAGGGTATGCCGAAGATATGGAAGACTATTGGGGAAATATCTTAGACCAATATCAAAAGATGTTTGACTTGGTCGAAGATTACGGAGAATTGATTGAGGGATTGAGTAAAACCTTTGATTCACTCCAAACAAATAAAACAAATGAGATAATGAAAGTGCTCACTTTCCTTTCAACCATTATGCTCCCTCTTACCGTGGTCTCCTCAATCTATGGAATGAATGTAGTATTACCTTTCCAAAAATCTCCATTCATATTTATTGGAATTGTAATAGCAATGCTCATTATAGTAATTGCCTTCTTCATTTATTTCAAAAGAAGAAAATGGCTATAAAATTGCCCTTGTAGTTCAATTGGATAAAATATCAGATTCCGGTTCTGGCGTTGTGGGTTCGAATCCCGCCAAGGGTACTTAATTAAATTTTTAAATCAATGAAATTACTTACAAAAGAATCCTCACCAACGGTAAAAATATTGATGTCAATCGCAATTTTAATGACATCAATTTCTTTCGCATCGCTTTTAATGTCATTTTTCAAATATTTATCGCCCGATTTCGCCCTCACACATTCTGGAAAATTGTGCATACAAGCAATTGGCTCACTTATAATGTTTGGATTACCCTCATTGATTTGCATCTGGCTTTTTACAAAAGACTTTAAAACAAATTTCTCCACAATAAAAAACAAACGCTGGATTATTTGGGCAATCATAATTCCTATTGCAAGTATTCCTCTTAATGATTTATTTCTATTATGGAATAATAACCTACACTTTGAAGGCGAAGAAATCTTCCGACAAATACAAGCTCTTTCGGAAAAAGAAAGCGAATATCTATTAACAAGCGATTCCTTTGGAGGATTTCTTGCTATAAGTTTTGTTTTAGCTATGATTCCCGCCATTGTAGAAGAATTATTTTTTAGAGGCGTAATACAAAACTACTTTAAAGACTTATGCAAAAATACTTTTGTAGCAATTCTACTCACATCTACATTCTTTTCTTTGATGCACTTTGAGATATTTGCATTCCTTCCTCGCTTTTTCCTATCTATTTTACTTGGTTATCTATTTGTTTATTCAAAAAATCTAATCATTCCTATAATTTGTCATTTTATCAACAACTTTATGGTTTGTCTTTTTTACTTTCTCTACTCAAAAGAAGAAATAACCTCTCAAGATACTTCAACTTTCTCACAACAACCTTTGTTAATAATTTCCGCTTTCATTATTCTATTGTTTATCTTCTTCTTTGAAAATTTCTTTGTACCTTTGCGAAAAAAAGAATAAGCACTCTAAACAATGCTATTAGACGGATTAAATTCAGAACAAAGACAAGCAGCTTCTCAAATCGAAGGTGCGGTTATGATTATTGCAGGAGCAGGGTCAGGAAAGACTCGTACGCTTACTTATAGAGTAGCAAACCTATTGGAACATGGCGTATCGCCTTACTCTATTATGGTTTTGACCTTCACAAACAAAGCAGCAAAAGAAATGAACGAAAGAATCATTTCCTTAATTGGTGATAAGTCAAAGGGAATGATGATAGGAACGTTACATTCCGTGTTTATGAAGATATTAAGAATAGAATGTGAAAGAATAGGTTATATCCGCAATTTTTCGGTTTACGACACCGCCGATAGCAAATCTTTAATAAAAAACATTGTAAAGGACTTTTCTTTAGATGAAAAGGTGTATAATTCATCTTTTGTTTTAGATAGAATTTCAAAAGCAAAGAGTAGTCTTATTTCTTCGGAAGAATACTTGGCAGATAACACCTATTTCACAGAAGATAACATTGCAGGAAAACCACAAATCGGTAGAATATTCCACGAATACACCGCAAGACTAAGAAAAAATATGGCAATGGATTTTGACGACTTGCTTTTCAATACCTATACCCTACTTTGTTCTTGTCCTGAGGTTGCTCAAAAATATCAAAATCGCTTTAAATACATCTTAGTTGATGAGTATCAAGACACAAATCACGCTCAATATAAAATAATTAAGATTTTAGCAGAGAAGTATAAGAACATTTGTGTTGTAGGTGATGATGCACAAAGTATCTATGCCTTTCGTGGTGCAAATATTCAAAACATACTTAATTTTAGAAAAGACTACCCCGATGCATATACTTTTAAATTAGAGGAAAATTATAGAAGTTGTCAAAATATTGTAAATGCAGCGAACTCTGTTATTGATAAAAATGTTGAACAAATCAAAAAGACTATTTGGACTGCAAACCCTGAGGGAGAAAAAATAGTTTTCAAAACCCTAAACTCCGATAGAGAAGAAGCAGAATACGTTTGCAATAAAATAAGAGAAAGAATATCCTTAGAGGAAGAGAAAAACTATGGAAATTACGCTATTTTATACCGAACAAATGCACAATCACGTGCTTTTGAAGATGCTTTAAGACTAAAAAACATTCCATACAAAATTTTTGGTGGCATTTCTTTCTACTCACGTGCCGAAATCAAAAACGTTTTAGGTTATTTCAGATTAGTTGTTAATAATAGAGATGACGAAGCGTTTGAAAGAATAATAAACTACCCTGCTCGTGGAATAGGACAAACTACGCTTTCACGTTTAAAAATAGCAGCGGCAGAGAATAATCTATCATTTTTTGAAACAATTTATCAAGTAAATTTAAGCACCTATAACATAAATTCTTCTACACAAAACAAACTTCTTGCCTTTTGTGACTACATTAGAGCATTTAGTGCAAATCTTTACAATAAAGACGCCTTTGAATTAGGAGAAGAAATCGTTCGCACTTGTAGAATCAAAGAAGCACTAAAAGAAGAAAACACTGCAGAGAATAGCGATAGAATAAACAACATAGAAGAGTTAGTAAATAGTTTACAATCCTTTATAGAAAACGAAGA
>JAGCLI010000079.1 GCA_017647065.1 Bacteroidales bacterium | reverse complement strand
TAAATTACAAAATTTCATAAAACACCTATGTTTTGATAATGCAGGCTACCAAAACATCTACAATGAAAATACTGTAAAAAAAGACATCAATGTTTTAATCCACAATTACTACAACAAATCAATTTCAAACATTGAAGATAGTAACACAATCTTTGCTCAACTAAATTTAATTCGAGAAACAGAAGAGGGAACTTTTGTATTTAATTACGAAAACAAAACTAACGTTCCTCCAAAAATATTTCTATACGCATTACTTCATTCATTCCATGACAATAATAGTATTTCATTTGAAATGATGAGAGATTTAGCTTTAACTTTTTGTTTAACAAACAACGATTTACTAAATATCATAAAGCAATTGTGTATTGATTATTCTGGAATCTTGGTATTCTCTGATGTAGCTGGCATTAAAGAACTACAAATCAAAGGAGAATTATCAAAAGATGAAGTACTTAAAAATTATTATATAGGATAAATAACATGAATTATACACCATCTATAAATATTGAACATAGTAGTTTTGATTCTCAAAAATATATAATCACTCAAAACGCACTTAATGTTGTAGGAAGCATTGTTAATTCTTTTGAATCAGGCATTCATTCTTTCAACATAATAGGTTCTTACGGTACTGGTAAATCTAATTTTATTTTAGCATTAGAAGATAGCCTTATAAATAATTCTAATATTCTTATTCGTAACAACGGACAATTTAATAAATTTAAAAAATTTCGTTTTTTTAAAATAGTAGGAGATTATATGCCATTGCATAATCTTCTTACGAATAGTCTTCCTTTTAAAAACATAACAAACAACATCTTTGATAACCTTAAAGATTTGATTTCTTCATGTACGAAAAAGGAAGAATTTGTTTTTATTGTAATTGACGAATTTGGCAAACTTTTAGAATACGCTTCTAAGAATGAACCAGAGAGAGAACTTTATTTTTTCCAAAAATTTACTGAATTTATAAATCATCAAAAAAGAAATGCAATATTACTAACCACACTGCACCAAAATTTTAATTCTTATGCACACAATTTAACTGAATCACAACGACAAGAATGGAATAAAGTCAAGGGACGTTTTAAAGAAATAGTATTTAACGAACCTGTTGAACAATTACTACAACTTGCATCAAAGAGAATAGACTCTAATCCAAGAAAACAATTAAACAAAGATTTTGACAAATTATATCATCTTGCTATTAAAACAAACTTTGCAAGTAAATCAATAGATATTGCAACTGCAAAGAGTCTTTATCCTATGGATTTATTTTCTGCACAAGCATTAACACTATCTATACAACGATATGGACAAAATGAAAGAACACTTTTTTCTTTTCTTGAAGCAAGTGGCAGAGATTCTCTCCAAAATTTTAAAGAAAAAGAAAACACTACATTTAATTTAGCTAATATTTATGATTACGATATTTATAATTTCCACTCATATTTATCCGAGGTAAATTCTGATTCTGCAACATGGACAGGGATAAAAGTATCACTTGAAAGAGCAGAAAGTTTGTTTAATGGAAATGACCTTAAAGATGCTTCTTTGTTAATAAAAACAATTGGAATGCTTAATTTGTTTGGAAATGCTGGAATTAAGGTAACAAAAAAAGATTTATCTATATATGCAAAATATGCCTTAGGGATAAAAAATGCAGAAAGAATAATTGATTTATTAAATAATTACAAAATAATTCGCTATGCTGAATACAAATCGCAGTATATGCTTTTTGAAGGAACGGATGTTAATATTGAAGGCGAATTACTAAAAGCGAGTGGAGTTGTTCCTCGTTCTTCTGATATTGTTGAAAAATTATTACGTAGTTTTAATTTACCATTAGAATTTGCAAACGCAACATATTTCAAAAAAGGAACTCCTCGTTATTTTGAATATGTAATATCTAATCAACCTATAAAACACCAACCAATAAATGAAATAGATGGTTATATAAATCTAATTTTTAATGAAGATTTATCTTTAAATCAATTAAAAGAAGAAACAGCCAATGTTGAAGAAGCTATAATATATGCTTATTTTAAACAATCTGATAAAGTCGTTAACAACATTTGGATGCTCGATAAATTGACATATATTCAAAACATTATTGATAGTTCAGACAAGGTTGCTCACAAGGAAATAAAAGCGTTAATTGAATATGAGAAAAGTTTACTAAACGCTAATGTTTTAAACGAATTATATAGTTATAACGACAATATTGTTTGGATTTACAAAGGAGAAGAAATTAGTATCAATTCAAAAACTCATTTAAACAAATGGTTATCTAAAAATTGTGATGAAATTTATTACGCAACTCCTACATTTATAAATGAATTGATAAATAAACACAAGGCAAGTAGCGTAATGTCGTTGGCTCGTATAAATTTATTAACCCATTTATTAGAATATTCTTCTGAATATAATCTTGGATTTGAACAAAACAAATTTCCTCCCGAAAAAACATTATTCTTAACTTTATTAAGAAAAACAGAAATTCACAGAAAACACCTTGGTAGTTATGAACTCTTAGAACCCAAAGACAGTTCTTTTAGTAATCTATGGAAAACATGTGAAGATTTTTTAGAAAGTAGTAAAGAAAAACCTCGTAAACTTGGAGAACTTATTAAGTTGCTTAAATCTCGACCTTTAAAATTAAAACAGGGTTTTATTGATTTATGGCTCCCTGTATTTCTAATTATAAAAAAGAATGATTTTTCTTTATATAGCGATAATGGAACTTTTATTCCAAATATAAATAGAGAAGTACTTGATATTTTACAAAAGAATCCGACAAATTATCTTGTCAAAGCCTTTAATATTGATGGAGTAAAATTAGATTTATTTAATCGATACAGAGAAATTGTAAAACTTAACAAAGATGATGACTTCACTACTTCTTCCCTAATTGATACTATTAAACCATTCTTAATATTTTATAATAAGTTAAGCAATTATGCAAAACATACAAAGAAATTAAAAAAGACTACTATTCAATTTAGAAATGTTATTGCAAAAGCAAAAGATCCAGAAAAAACTTTTTTTGAAGATTTACCTCACGCCTTAGGTTTCAAAGACGTTGATATAATAAACAATGATGAAGTTTTAAAAACTTATGTAGATTTACTCCAAAATGCAATTAGAGATTTAAGATCTTGTTATTCAGAACTAATAAACAGAATAGAAAAAGCTTTAATTTCAAGTTTGAATTTAAAATCTAATGAGTTTAGTTCCTACAAAATAGAATTAGAAAATAGATATTCTTGTATAAAAACCTATCTTCTAACAGATAAACAAAAAACTATACTTACTCGAATTACATCAAATGCAATTGACAAAAAAAATTGGTATCAATCATTAGCTTACGTAATTTTAGACAAACAATTAGAAAACATCTTAGATGAAGAAGAATCTTATTTGATTGATAATCTTATATACTCATTTAAAGAACTTGAAAAATATATTGATATTAGTAATAAAGGTTTTGAATCTAATGATGATTTCATTAGAGTTGAGTTAATATCTAATAAAGGCTCTATTTCTCCACAAATTATTCATCTTAATGAACAAAAATCCGACAAAGCAACAAAACTTGAAAACAAAATCAATGAATTATTATCTGGAGATGATGAAATAGATGCTTATGCATTACTAAATATTCTTAAAAAGAAGTTTAAAGATGAACAAAGTTAGACATGTATTAGGTATTTCTGGGGGTAAAGATAGTGCAGCATTGGCTATCTATTTAAAACAATTGTACCCTGAACTTGCAATAGAGTATTATAATTCAGATACAGGTTGTGAACTTACCGAAACCGAAAAACTCGTTGATAATCTTGAATCTATTCTTGGAAAAATAAAACGTCTAAAAGCGGCAGAAGGGAGTCCAGAACCTACTCCTTTCGATCATTTTCTAAAAGCATCAGGTGGCTATTTACCTTCTCCACAAGCAAGGTGGTGTACTCAAAAAATGAAGTTAGCAGAGTTTGAAAAATTTGTTGGAGATACTCCTACTATATCTTATGTTGGGATAAGGGGAGATGAAGATAGAGAAGGATATGTTTCAACTAAACCTAATATTCAAGCTATCTTCCCTTTTAGAAAAAATATATGGAGTGTAGATGTTATACAAAAGGTTCTTCATAATGATAATATAACCAAAATAGCTGATTTATATAAAAAGTTCGCTTCAAATGATATTATTGATGAAGCAATTGAAATTGTATTAACCCCTCTTAATAAATCATTCTATTATAGTAAGAAATTAAATGCTTTATTAGACTTAAACATAAAAACTTTTAATAAAGTAGTTTTTGAATTTCTAAAAACTACAGATTATCCCGTTGGAAAACTTTCTGAATTTCCACTTATCAATAATGAAGATATTCTTATTAAAGATGATATTTTTAGAATATTGAAAGAAAGTGGTGTAGGAATACCTGCTTACTATACTCCTATTGAATTTGAAGTTGATGGTAAGAAAGGAACTTATAGCCGAAGCCGTTCAGGTTGTTATTTTTGTTTTTTTCAACAACGAATAGAATGGATTTGGCTTTTGGAACAACACCCTGAACTTTATAAAAAATCTATGGAGTATGAAAAAGATGGTTACACTTGGATACAAGGAGAAACACTTGCTGAATTAAGCAATCCAGAAAGGGTACGACAAATAAAATTAGATTACATAAAAAAACAGGAAAACTTAAATTCAAAATCATCAGGTTTACTTATTGATTTATTTGATGATGATGATGAAATTAATTGTGCTAATTGTTTTATATAATATGTTAAAATATGTCAGGATACAGAGCATTTGTAGAAGAAGACGACGAAAATGCAAAACATAGAATAGAGTATTACCATAATCCTTCTAGATGGCAAGATAATGTCTTAGAAGATTCGTCAATAAGAAATGAATCTAAATGGTCTAATGAAATAAAATATCTTAATTCAGATAATACAGATGTTTCAGATGAAATAAAAGCTATACCTAATAATAGTGGTGGAATTTACATTTTTTATATCAAAGGACCTAATCTATCTTTTATTGAAAACCATATTTTATATATAGGAAGATGTAGATATACAAATAACCAAAATATCAGAAAAAGAGCCTTAGAATATTATACAGACACAAGAATATTAATAACAAAAATGTTCAAACTTTGGAAAAATCATTTGTATTACAGGTACTATGCAAGCACTAACAATGAATTTATTGACAAAACAGAGTCAACATTAATACGAGCTATTTTACCCCCAATGAATGAAATAATTCCAGATAAAATTAACATACAACCACAAATTCCAGCATTTAACTAATGAACAAAGATATAAATATACCTGCTATAAGAGGTAAGATAGGAAACACTATATATTACTCTGCAAATTTTACTTTTCAGCAGATTAATGATTTAGTAAAAAAAGTTGAAGGAGAGATTTATACGTCTGCTCCACTAAAAGAGCGTATACAAAGGTCGTTAACAGATAATAGTGGGAAAATAAAGCAATACATACTTGACAGAAATGATCGTTTTTTTAATGCACTTGTATTAGCTGTATATGATGGAGAACCACAGTGGACAGAGATACGTTTTGAATTAGAAGATAATATTTTTCCTAATGTAGGCATTTTACATTTAAATGGCAGAGAGAAAATTTTTCCTGTAGATGGTCAGCATCGTGTAGAAGGAATCAAAGATGCTTTAAAGAAAAATCCAACATTGGCAAATGAAATGGTTAGCGTAATGCTGATTGGACATAACACATCTTCAGAAGGAATGAAGAAATCAAGACGAATTTTTTCAACACTCAATAGATATGCTAAACCAGTAAAACTTGGTGATATTATTGCACTTGATGAAGATGATATAGTTGCTATTGCGACACGAGAACTTCTAGAAAATCATCCTCTGTTTAGTGGCGAAAGAATGAAAGTTTCAAACTCCAAGTCAATAGCAACAACTGACAAAAGCTCTTTCACTTCGTTAATCACGCTATATGAATGTAATACAGAATTATTTCAATGGTATCATTTCAAAAGAACTGTTAGTGGAAGTAAATTGAAGGATTTTTTAAAAACTCGTCCTGATGAAGAACTAATATCATCATTTTGTGAATATCTTGATAATTTTTGGAAATTATTTATACAAATTTTCCCAGAAGTTAAAGATTTTTTAGATGCAGAACCTCAAATCGCAGCCAACAAGTATCGTGATAATAATAACGGAGGAAATATTATTTTTAGGCCTGTAACATTGTTACAAATGATTAAAGCTATTGTGTATATATTGACAGAAGATAATACTGCAACTATTGAAGGTATTTTAAATAGATATTGTCAAATTGATAGAAATGTATCTAGTCTTTTGTGGGATAAAATTATATGGAATTCTACATCAAAAACCATGCTGGTAAATAACCAAATTCTATTAAAATATTTATTTGTATATATCTATGATTCTGCCATATTAAAGAATAAACATCTTGAAGATTTTTATCAACGATACGAATTAGTAAAAAATATAAATAGAGATGATATTAAATCACATCTCTTAAGATACTTATAAATAATGCTTAAGGCAAACATTATTTGGCCAAATCATAGGCGTTTTAAATCTCGTACGGAGTGGGAACCTGTTGGTTTCTTCTCTGATTGTTTATGTAATTCAACACAGTTTGATTTAATGCTGGGATTCTTCTCTTCTTCTGCTATCAGCATACTTGCTAATGGCTTTGCCACTTTCTTATATAATGGTGGAAAGATGAGACTCATTATAAATGATATATTAACCGAGTGTGATAAAACAGCTATAATAAATGGCGAAAATAATATAGATGATATTCCTTTTTTTGATCTGTCTGATATTAAAAGTATTTACGAAGCTCTTTCCGAAAGAAACAAGCATTTTTTCGATTGTTTATCTTGGTTAATTCGTAATGATAGAATTGAAATCAAAATAATCTCTCCTAAAAATAGTATTGGCATATCTCATACCAAATCAGGAATTTTCTCCGATGGGTTAAATACTATCGGATTTGATGGTTCATGTAACTTTTCAAAAGCGGCATTGATTGATAATATTGAAAGTTTAACTGCTTCTTGTGATTGGGATGGAATAATTGAGAAAGCAAAAATAGATATTATAAAAAAAGATTTTGAACAAGTTTTCTCAGAACAAGATTTGAACGTATCTTATATTTCAGCCGAAAATATAAAAACTCAAATAATTAACATAACTAACAACAAATCTCTATTAGATTTACTTGAAGCTGAATATGAAATTATAAAAAAAGATTCTAAGGTAGAGAACTCCCCTTTTGTTGAAAAAGCTCTTTGTAAAGCAAAGGATAAAGTTGAAGCTATTATTGAAAAAATTAATCAAAAAGAGGATTACAAACCACTTTACGAAGAATCAATTCCTACTTTTCCTTATTCAAGTGGTCCAAGAGATTATCAAAAATTAGCTTTTGAAAATTGGAAACAAAATAAACAAAAAGGATTGTTTGCAATGGCAACAGGAACAGGTAAAACTATCACATCACTTAATTGTTTGCTTGAAATATACAAAAGTAATGGGTATTATAAAGCCTTAATACTTGTTCCTACTATTACATTATTAGAACAATGGGAAAAAGAATGTTTAAAATTCAAGTTTAGTAATATCATCAAGGTTTGTTCTAAATATAGTAATAAATGGAAAAAATCCTTGGCTAACCTACAAATGATAGAGGCTTCTAATCCGGAAAATAAAACATCTTACATAATAATATCTACTTATGCGTCTTTTATTAAATCTGATAATTTTATTGATTTAAATCTACTACCTAAAAAGAAATTATTGTTAATTGCCGATGAAGCTCACAATATGGGAAGTGGTAGAATAATAAGTCGATTATCTGAAATAAAATATCTTAGAAGAATTGGATTGTCTGCAACTCCTGAAAGACAGTTTAATGAAACAGGAAACAATCGTTTAATGGAGTTTTTTGGTTGTACACAATCTTATACTTTTGAATATTCTATGAGAGAAGCTATTGAAAATAACGCACTATGTCGTTATTATTATTATCCTCATATTGTCAAACTAACAAGCAATGAAATGGAAAAGTATATTGAACTTTCCTTAAAAATTGCCAAAGTTTTTAATAAAGAAGATAATGATAGTAAAGAGTTACTAAAAACACTATTGCTTATTCGCAAACAAATAATTCATAAAGCTGAAAATAAAAAAATCATTTTTAAGAATATATTAAAAGATTATTTTACAAAACAAAGAGAACTTAAATATACATTAGTTTATGTTCCAGAGGGGAATAGACCAGATGATCAATCAGCAGATATTTTTGATGAATATGATGTTTATTCTGATGATGAAGACACAAAACACCTTATAGATGAATACACTTCTATTGTTCGTGATTTAGATTCTCATATTACTGTTAGACAATTTACATCTGAATCAAAGGATAGAGATGAAATGCTAAAAGGTTTTGCTGATGGAAATATCAATGTTCTAACCTCTATGAAATGTTTAGATGAAGGAGTTGATGTTCCTCGTAGTGAATTAGCTATTTTCTGTGCAAGTACGGGTAATCCTCGTCAATTCATTCAACGAAGAGGACGTGTACTTAGAACACATAAAGATAAACAAAATGCAATTATTCACGACTTAATTGTAGTTCCTGATAATGTATTCAATGAAGATTGTTTCCGTTTAGAAAAAAGTCTTATTGAAAATGAATTAAAACGTGTTCGAGATTTTGCATTGTTATCAGAAAATCTTAATGACACTGTTAATGAATTACAAGATGTACTGAACAAGTATAATTTATCAATATTTAACTAATATTTATGAAAATGTATCAAACAAATGGAGATAAAATTTTGCAGGCGATAATTGAAGATGAAGAACTAATGCAACTTGGAGAATTTGATCCTAATAAATACCAATCATTACCACAAGCATTAGGTTCTAACAATACTATAATTCAAGCCATTGCAAGAATTATAGAAAGGAAAGAACAAAAAGTATCAGAAAATGAAATATACAAAGAGATTTTTAATTTTCTAAAAGAGAAGTATATATGATAATCAAAGATATAACAATAAAAAATTTTCGTAGTTACTATGGTGTTAATCATTTTTCTTTATCAAAGGGTTTAACTTTGATAATTGGTGATAATGGAGATGGTAAGACTACTTTTTTTGAAGCATTAGAATGGTTGTTTGACACAAGTATTGAAAACAAGAAACTATCTCATATTTCAGAAAAGAGAAAATCAGAATTAGAAATTAGTGAATCCGATGAAGTTTCTGTTTGCATTACCTTTGAACATGATGGAGAAAAAGAAATTGAAAAATGCTTCACTTTTGAGAAAGTTTCAGAAGATGATATTCGCATAAGAGATTATAGATTTGAAGGCTATTTTATTAATGGAAGTGAACGAAATAAAATGAGAGGAGAAGCATTATTGAATATGTGCTTTGAACCTATTATTCGTAAATATTGCTTATTTAAAGGAGAAAATGAACTTAATGTATTTGATAATGATACTGCTCTAAAAACATTAGTTGATACTTTTTCTGGTATTAAACAATTTGATGATTTTGTTGAAATGACAACTAATTTTGAACAGAAATCTGCTAATGCTGCTAATAGAGAATTAACTAATGATAAAAAAGTTTCAAAACAAGCAAATGAACTAAACTATAAATTAAGCAATATAGAAAGAGAAATTAATGAAATAAAAAAAGAAATTGATAATAAAAAAAATAGTATTTCTGATTTCTCTGAAAAATTGGAACACTTACAAAGTAATGCAGAAATAGCTGAAAATTATCAAAAAATAAACGAACGTGTAAAAATATTACGAGATAAACGTTCTAAATTAAAAGCTCAAACTATATGTAATTATAGTACAAATTTACTAGATAGACATTGGATTTTATGTTCTTTTCCATCTATCATTAACGAGTTTTCAACAAAAGTATCTGCTTTAAGTAAAGAAAAACGAAAACTTGAAAAAGAAGAAATAGTACGTATTGCAAAAGAAGAGACACAAAAAGAACAAATAGAAAAATTGAGAAAATTTGTTCCTTTATCTTGGAAGGTACCTGATGAGGCTACAATGAAAGAAATGCTTAATGATGAAGTTTGTAAGGTTTGTGGACGTCCTGCTCCTAAAGGTTCAGAAGCTTACGAATTTATGCAAAATAAATTACAAGAGTATTTAAATCATATAGAAAATAAAGTTAGTAATGAATCAGAAAAGCAAGCCGTATTATTTCCAAATTCCTTCATAGAAGATCTTCATAATAGACTTATTAGATTAAGTGGAGATGAACAACAAAATATTGCACAAATAAAAAATGATATAAATGATGAGTTATTTTTTATTTCTAAAAGAAAGGCTGAGTTAAGTAAATGTGAAGATGATTTGAGAGAGGCGGAAGATGAACTAAACGATTTAATTATTCAATCAGGTTTATCTGCTGATTTACTTGAAACTAACTTTTCTGATTTACGTGGATTCTTTGAGGCTAAGGGTAGGGCTGAAAATCGTCTTGAACGTCTTACAACTACATTACAATTTAAAGAGAAGGAAAGAAATGAAATTTTAGAACAAATAAATCAACTTGAACCTGGTGGCTCTTGGTCTAAGGTTTATAAACGCGTACATATTACTTTTGAAAAGATTGCAAAGGCTTTTGCTAATGCGAAAGAAAAGAATATTAATCAATTTCTTCAATTGCTTGAAGAGGAAGCGAATGATTATTTGGCTAAATTAAATCGTAATGATTTTCATGGTATTATTAGAATTATAAAGACTTATAATAATTCTGCTCGCATTGAGCTTCATAGTGAGAATGGTCTGCGTATTGAAAATCCTAACGGTGCTTTGAAAACAACTATGTATATGTCTGTTCTTTTTGCTATTTCTCGTATTACTACTTTAAAACGTGAGCAAGATTATCCTCTTATTTTCGATGCTCCTACTTCTTCTTTTGGTGGTTTCAAGGAGGATACGTTTTATAATGTTATTGATAATATTGATAAGCAGTGTATCATTGTAACAAAGGATTTAATCAACGTTGATAAAAATACAGGTAATAAGTCTTTGGATTTTGAGACTATTGATAAACTTACTTGTTCTGTTTATAGAATTGAAAAGGTAACTCCTTTTGATGATAAGGACTTATCTACTATTCAAACAAGTGCTAAAAAAATTAAATAATATATTATGATAAAGATAAAGGAAAATTTATATAAAACTTGGGCTTCACGTAATCCTTTTTGGGAAAAAAGATATGAAGAGTCTATTTTTAAAAAATTCTGTGATTATAAAAAGGGTGAGACTTCTTTGCGTGAGGATAGAGGTAAAATATTTGGTGCGGGATATGAGATTTTTATTGTCGCTTTTTTTATAGGTCTGTATTTTAATCAAAGGCGTCCTCTAATTAATGATAGTAAAAAAAGAAAATCTTTTGGTTGGGAAATAGAAAATTGGGGTAATATAAATAAGTCTAATAATAGAGTGCCTTATCCTAAACTTCGTGAGTATATTTTCATCGCTCTCATTGCTCGAACTGATATTGATTTCATCGCTTTGGAAAAGGGTAATATTTCTTCTGATAAGGCTGTCCGTATGCTTATGCAAACTATGGAAGAGTACGCTAATTTCGGCTTACATTTTATAGAAGATAAATTAATTGATGATCCTAATTACTTTTTTAAGGAAAGGGCTTTTTTAGAAACTTTCTTGTCTTTTGATAATTCTCTTTCAACTAACGATGAAGATGACGATGAACCCGATTCTTTAGATTAAATTCTTTTCAATGAATATTCTCTTAAAAACAAAAAGGCTGATTCTATTTCCATAGTCTAAGCCTTTTTATATTGCAACTATTGTAAATATAGGCACTATCTAAAACAAATCTATTGCCATTAAAAAAATTAAGTCTAATAGTCAAAAATTAACTTTGTATTATCCGATAATTTTTGATTACACATTTGCCCTTTTCTCAAAATAGCCTTAAACTTTATACATTAACCATTAAACTTCCCTCCTTAATCCCCAAACCCCAACACTCATTCTCGTTGTCTCGTAGACTTATAGTCTCACAAGCACAAAAAAAAAGAGCCTCGCTTTT
>JAGCLI010000078.1 GCA_017647065.1 Bacteroidales bacterium | reverse complement strand
CTATTTAGTTTTGAGGAGCAAAGATACTATTTTTTTTTATTTTGATAATAGTTTGTAATCGTTTTTTATAAAGGAGTGCTGCTACTAATAGTCCTATTGCTATTCCTGAGAATGTTCCACAAGGTCCTAAATTGAAAATAAATCCTAAGATATAGGCAAGTGGAAGGGCTATTAAGATGTAGCCAAAGAGTGAATATTTCATTGGTTTGTTTACATCGTTCATTCCTCTTAATGCTCCAAGGAGGGTAACTTGCGTTCCGTCTATTACTTGGAATATTCCTGCAATCAAAAATAATGGTGCAGCTTGTTTTATTACCTCTACATCGTCAGTAAACATTGAGGTAATAAAGTCTGGAATAAGAATAAAAAGCAATCCAAAGAATCCTACTGCTATAATGCTTAGTATTACTCCTGTTTTTGAGTGTTCGCTTATTGCGTTGTAGTCTTTTCGTCCGTAGGAGTGTGAAACTAATATTGTTGTTGCACTTGCTACTCCACAAGATATTTGAAAAGTCATTGTAAAGAATGTAGTTACGATTTGATATGCTGCTAAAACTACTGCAGAAAACCAACCCATCATTATTGTTACCATAGAAAAAGAAAAGCATTCTAAGGTTTGTTGTACTGCTATCGGTGCTCCTAATCTTAGAATATTCTTTTGCATATAGAGTTTAAGGTTTTCTTTCTTAAAGAAGTAGGTATAACGGCGATATTTCTTGTTTAAAAGAATAAAAACTACGTATGCAATCGGCATAAGCGTACGTGCAACTAAGGTTGAAAGGCCTGCTCCAAAGGCTCCCATTGCAGGACAGCCCAATTTTCCAAAAATAAAAATATAATTGAGGATTATGTTTAGAATATTTGCCGATATGATGATTATCATTGTTACTTTTGTATTGCCGACTCCTTCCATAAAATGACGAAAGGCAAGAAAGATTTGTGCAGGTAAGAGAGAAAGTGCTGTTGCAATGAAATATGGTCTTGCATATCTTATTACTTCTTCCTCTTGTCCAAAGTAATGCAAGAATGGAAGCATAATCATAAGCATCAATACTATGAAAATACCTATGAATATGTTTTGCAGGATTGCGTTTTGAAAGATTGCGGCAACTCTTTTTGTTTCTTTTCTTGCAAAGGCTTGTCCTACCAAAGGGGTTTGTGCCATTCCCATTCCTTGACCAAATACTAAGAAAATTATTATAATAGCAGAAGCAAAGGCAACGCCAGCTAAGGATTCTTTATTAACTTGTCCTACCATTAGAGTATCGAAAAACTGCACGATACTCATTCCTACTCCCGAAAGAACTATGGGATATGCTAATCTAACATTGTCTGCAACTCTTCCCATTTTTGCATTTTTTCATTAAGTAGTTGTTTGTTGTTTTCATACTTTGTGTAAAAATCCGAATCCACTTCTCCTTGATTACAAAGTACTTCTTCGGCTTGTGCGATTTCTTGTTCTATTTTTTCTATTTCTTCTTCTATCTTTGTGATTTGATTCTTTATTTTACGGATTTCTTTTTGATTTTCTTTTTGATTTTGATAATCTATCTTGTTTTGAGAGATTGGCTGTTCCGATACAATAGTTTTTTTCTCAACTGATAAGTTTAAGTCTTTTAAATCGTTCATCTTTTTACTTTCCAAGAACTCAAAAATATCTCCCTTAAAGATATTGATATGATGATGAGAAAATTCGTAAAGCGTATCGGTCAATCCTTGAAGAAAATCTCTGTCGTGAGAAACCACAATAAGTGTTCCGTCATATTGCATTAGTGCCATTTTCAAAATATCTTTTGACACCATATCAAGATGGTTTGTAGGCTCGTCAAGAATCAATAGATTGACAGGAGCAAGTATTAGTTTTGCAAGTGCAAGTCGTGTTTTTTCTCCTCCCGAAAGCACTTTTACTTTCTTTTCTATTGCTTCTTCGTCAAAAAGAAAACTTCCAAGAATTGTTCTTATCTTTGTTCTTATCTCTCCTTCTGCTATATCGTCAATTGTTTCAAAAACTGTTTTGTTTGGGTCTAATAGTGCTGCTTGGTTTTGTGCAAAATACCCTATTTTTACTTGATGTCCTATTTTACATTCGCCTGTTTGGTCGGTAATTTCTCCTACTATGATTTTTGAAAGAGTAGATTTTCCCTCTCCGTTCTTTCCTACAAAGGCTACTTTCTCACCTTTTTCAATCATTAGGTTTACATCTTTCAATACAAGCTTCTCTCCATAACTCTTGTTTAAGTTATTCATCTCTACAACTATCTTTCCTGAATGTGGAGCTGGTGGAAATTTAAAGTGAATGTTAGATGTGTCGGTTTGAGTTACCTCTACCCTTTCCATTTTGTCTAACATTTTTATACGAGATTGCACTTGCTTGCTTTTTGTGGCCTTGTAGCGAAAACGTTCTATAAATTTCTCAATTTCGGCTATTTGTTTTTGTTGGTTATTCAACTGAGAAATTTCTTGTTGTTGTCTTTCAAGCAAGAGCTCTACATATTTGCTATAAGAAACCTTGTAATCGTAAACCTTTGCACAATTGATTTCAATCGTACGCTTACAAACATTGTCTAAAAACGCCTTATCGTGAGAAACAAGTATTACCGCACCATAATAATTAGCAAGAAAATTCTCCAACCACTGAATAGATTCTATGTCAAGGTGGTTTGTTGGCTCGTCAAGTAAGATTGTATTTGGTGCTTGCAAAAGAATCTTTGCTAATTCCACTCTCATTTGCCAACCAGAAGAAAATTCATTCATCTTTCTTGAAAAGTCGCTATGAGAAAATCCTAATCCAAGCAATACTTTCTCGGTTTGCGATTGCATATTACTTGCTCCCATAACGTTTAAACGCTCTGTTAGCTCGGAATGTCTTTGCAAAAGATTTTCATATTCCTTAGAAAGATAATCTGTTGAAGAAATTATTTGTTGATTCAACTCTTCTAATTCTTCATTTATGCGATTTACCTCTTTAAAGGCTGTAAGTGCCTCATCTATTACGCTCATTGTTGAGCTTGGAATCATCTCTTGTGGCAAATAACCAATAGTTTGATACTTAGAAACAACAATATTTCCTTTTTCACACTCTTGTTGTCCTGCTATTATTTTCAATAGGGTTGATTTTCCTGCACCATTCTTTCCTACAAGACCAATTCTATCTCTGTCGCCAACAACAAAACTTACGTTATCGAACAAATAATTTCCTGAAAAATGAATTGAAATACTATTTACGGTAATCATTTTGCTTTAATCAAAAAAAAGGATATAGATTGCGTTGATTACAATCTATATCCAAAATACTATTAACTCTAATACTTTCTTACTATCCAGCTAATGTAAACTTAACAGGTAAGTTGAATTGCATTCTCACTGCTTTTCCTCTTTGCTTTGCAGCTTTCCATTTAGGCATTGATTTTACAACTCTGATTGCTTCTTCTCCACAGCCAGATCCGATATCTCTTAATATCTTTATGTCTGTCAAAGAGCCATCTTTTTCAACAACAAAGGTAACATAAACCAATCCTTGTGTACCTGTTTCTCTTGCTTGTTGAGGATATTTTATGTTTTGAGCAAGATATTTCATCAATTCTGCTTGTCCGCCTGGGAACATCGCACTTTCTTCCACAACAGTAAAGATAGTTGTTTCTTCCTCTTCTTCTTCCACTTCTTCTATTTCAACTTGTGGAATGAAAACGTCAGCATTTGTTGTGTTTTCAAAAGATTCAATATTGAACTCGTTTTCCAATTCTTGGTCATCATCAACAATTTCAAATTCTGTTGTTTCTGCTTGTGGTGGTTCTTCTGGTGGTGGAGGTGGTTCTTCTGCTTTGGTTTGAATTACCATTTCTTCAACTTCTTGAACTACTTGGGTAATTTGGACTTCCTCAGCTTCTTTATCGTAACTCTTCCATTCAAAGGCAACGATAACAATACCAAGAGCTATAACCAAACCCAATTGAAGAAACATTCCTTTTGCTTTCTCCAAGTTCGCTTTGTCTGATTTTTTTACTTCCATCTTGTTATTGATGTTTGTTATTTATTACTCTATTACTATCTATTGAGGGTGCTAAATTACTACTTTTTTTTCATTACTCGCACTTTATTTCACTCTTTTTTCAACATAGGTTATTAACACTTTGAGTTAATTTCTTAATTCACAGAATTTTAAAATTATTTCAAAGACTTAATAATTAAAACTACTACCTCCTAAAAATT
>JAGCLI010000077.1 GCA_017647065.1 Bacteroidales bacterium | reverse complement strand
CCAATTCCGTAATCTCTTTCATCGGCTCTAAATCCTAAGGCAAGGTTTGCATCAACCGTATCCATTCCTTGTTCTTGTAAGTGATAGGCTTTAAGTTTGTTTACAAGTCCAATGCCTCTTCCTTCTTGACTCATATAAACTACCATGCCTTTTCCTTCTTTTTCAATCATTTCCATAGCAGAGTGAAGTTGTGCTCCACAATCACATTTGCAAGAACCAAATATATCACCTGTTGCACAAGAAGAGTGAACTCTACATAAAACAGGTTCATCTTTTGTCCATTCACCTTTTTTCAATACCATGTGAGTTGTTTCCTTGTCTTTTTCGGTGTATGCGATTAGTTTAAAATCGCCCCATTGAGTAGGAAGTGATACTTCTTGCTCTCTATTGATTAGACTCTCGTGTTGAACTCTATATGCTATTAAATCCTTTATCGTTACTATTTTTATGCCAAATTCTTTTGACTTTTGGAGCAATTCAGGCATTCTTGCCATTGTGCCGTCTTCATTCATAATTTCTATAAGTGCAGCGGCAGGTTGCAATCCTGCTAAACGAGCAAGGTCTATTGAGGCTTCTGTGTGTCCTGCTCTTTTTAAAACTCCGTTATCTTGTGCATAAAGCGGGTTAATGTGTCCCGGACGTCCAAATGTTGCAGCCGTAGAGTTAGGATCGGCTAATGCCTTGATTGTTTCTGCTCTATCGTGAGTAGAAACCCCTGTTGAACAGCCTTCTAACTTATCAACTGTAACAGTAAATGGTGTTCCAAGGATAGATGTGTTATTGCTAACTTGTCTATCTAACTCTAATTCTTTGCAACGTTGCATAGTAATTGGAGCACACAAAACACCACGTCCTTCTTTTAGCATAAAATTAACCTTTTCTGGTGTTATTTTTTCTGCAGCTATGATGAAATCTCCTTCATTCTCTCTATCTTCATCGTCAACTACAATAACAAACTTACCTTCTTTGAAATCTGCTATTGCTTCCTCTATTGTATTTAGTTGTATGTTCATTTAGTTTTTGTATTATCTTTATTTTAATTTGCAAATATACGTAATTTTCTTTAAAATCTACAATAAAGTGTATTCTTCTTCTAAGTTTTTGTATCTTTGCACCGAAAAAATAGAAAAATAATGGGGTTTTTTCACGTAATAACACAAGGAATTTTGTTTGGCTTTACACTAAGTTTTATGGTAGGGCCGGCATTCTTCTCACTCTTGCAAACAAGTATTACTCACGGCTTTAAAGCAGGAGCAAACCTCGCATTCGGCATCTCATGCTCAGACATAATTATGGTATTTATTTCTTGGTTTGGACTATCTTCACTCTTTGCCTCAGAAAAAGCACAATTAATTATAGGATTGATAGGAGGAGCAATCATAATTTTGTTTGGAATCTACAATTTTACTAAAAAACAAGTAGTACAACCCACAAGAGATATAGAAAAAATTAAAACAAAATTCCATTTCAAGTTTTTCGCAAAAGGATTCGTCTTTAATGTAGCAAATCCTGGCGTTTGGATTTATTGGCTTTTGCCCATAAGCGTTGCAAGTAGTTATAGCACAAACGAACAAATACTTTTCTTAGCATTTATCCTAATAACAGTTTTGCTAATGGACATAGTGAAATGTGCAATCGCTAACGAATTGAAAAATTTTCTTACAATTAAGGTAGTAACCGTCATAAACAAAGTAGTAGGTGTTATTTTAATTCTATTTGGTATTTATTTAGCCTGCTCACCATTCTTTCCCGATGTTAATTTATTAGATATATCTAAATAATATTATGAAAAAAATAAAAAAGACAACAATCCTTTTTCTTATAGCGAGTTTATTTTTAAGCGTTCCCATGCTTTTTCAATCATGTTCATCAAGTAGCGATGCGGTAATGGTTGGAGTGCCTAAGCAAAGTTTAAAGAAAAGCCACAAAATAGGAAAATACAAAGTAATCTCAGCCAAAGATAAAAAATCAAAGACTAAGAGCAGAAAATAAGTCTTTGATTTTTGAAATTTTTTCAAAGAAAAAAATAAATAAATCAAAGAAAAAAATTGAGATTTCTTTGATTTTTTATGTGCTTCGTGTTTTAATGTAAGTGCTTTTGCATTTCTTCTACAAATATTTGATTATCTTTGATAATACTACTTGTAGAAAAAACAATCTCTTTGTTTGGAGAAATAAGGTAATAAGAAGGAAATCTATACAGATCAATTACTTTATGCAATCCATTTGCTGAATACAACAAACCTTTTGCATTAAGCAATTCTTCGGTTTTACGCATTCTGCTAAAATCTTTTGCAAATGGATTTATGCAAATAACCTTTATTCCATTTTTTTCTAATTCTGAAAATCCTTTTTCTTTTTTTTCTTTTGTATAGTTAGCAATCCACGTTTTACAAGCAGAACAACCCTCATACCAAGTTACAAGTAAAATCCATGAATTCTCATTTTTTAGGTTTGTAGTGTCTTTATCGCTATTTACTAAATTCCATTCCAAAATTTCATTTGTTAGAACAGTGAATTCTTTTCCTTTTACAACATAGGCTTTTGAAGGATTTGTGTCATTGCAATGCTCAAACATAGTATATACAGGATTGTTTTCATTAAATATATTTACAAATTCAGTATCTTTGTTTTCAAAAGAAAGATTAGTATAACGACAAATAGCATATTCATCTTTGTCATACATTGGCGTTCCATCTAATTTCATTTCTTGCCATTTGACATTCTCAATAAAATCAATTTCTTTATTAAATAGAATTTCTATTTCATTATAATATTTAGTAGATTCACCTTTATGATTTGTGCTTATGAATGTACATGTTTTTCCAAAGAGAATATCATATCTTTTGCCTTCTATAATTGTATCTTGTATAATTCGTTTAATTCTTATATCTCTGTCATCATCAATAAAAGCAAACGCACACAAGTCTTTATGTAAATGAGAATATAGAGTCGATAGCATTGCTTTATACATACTTGGCTCGTTTTTCTTTGGAGCCAAGTAGTACATAATCTCTTCTGTTGTGGAGTTTATCCAAGTAAAATCGTTAAAAGTTAATCTCATGGCATACTCGCTATTAGAAACGGTATATAGAATAGGCTCTTTATTATTTCGGTTTATATAAACATTGGTATGAAAAGTATTTGTGTCTTTTTTACTATAATGAATGCGTTCAAGAGTATAAGAAACATAAGGCTTGTTGAAAGATTTATAAGCATAATTTTTATGAAAACGTTTTCCTATATTTGATTGCGAAAAACAAACTCCACTTAGTAAAAATATAAATGCGAGAGTGATTAAAATATACTTTTTTTTCAAGGTGTTTATGTTTTTTATTGTTAATAAATCGCGCAAAAGTAAATAAAAAAATAACCCGCACCAAATATTTTTTCTTTACATTAGCGGAAGATTGCTTTGAAAGGAATAATTATTTCCTTGTTTTGCTAAAATAAAGTGAGATAAGCCGTTTGTTAAAAATACGTTTGGTGCGTTGAGTGTGTGATTATATGCGAGGGCTTGGTCGATTGTCTTTTGGGTTATTTCAACCTCTGTGCGTTTACACTCAACTAAAAGGAATGGTTTTAATTCTTTGTCGTAAACTAATATATCGAATCGTTTATTCATTCCATTTACTTTTAGGCTTCCTTCAACTGCAATGAGTTCTTTTGGATAGGTGTTTGCAAGAAGGTGAACGCAGTGTTGCCTTACCCATTCCTCTGGCGTGAGAGCAACGTATTGCTTTCTGATTATATCAAAAATTTCCTCTCCCGAAGAGTTTTGTCTTATAGAGAGAGGAAATTCTGGAAAATTTAATTCTATTCTGTTATTCTTCACTTTCTCCTCCGCCTGCTTCTCCACCTGCACCGTTGTCTAAGTGCTTTTTAGGTGCTTTTTTCATTGGTTTTCCATCGCCAAATCTATAAGAGAAGTTTAAAGTAAGTGATTGACGATAAGGTCTTCCGTGACGGAATGAAATATAATCATCAGTTATTGTTGTAGAGTTGTGTCCTGCTGTGCGGAATATGTCGGCATATCTCAAAGAAAGAGTGATTTTTTTGTTTATGTTTTTCTTTATAGCAATGTCTGAGAAGAAACGTGCAGCTCTTTCGCCTTGAATAGTTTTGCTTGGAGCGAAATACATTGCAGAGGTTTGAATTGTCCACTCACCAGGTAGGTTCATTGTAGAATTTAACTTAGCGTCCCAATTGAAAGATTTTATTTCTTTGTCGTTGATTATAGTTGCGTCAGTGTAGTTTCCGAAAAGGTTTGCACTAACGTTTATTTTCCACCATTTTGTTATTTGTTGGTCGATGATAAGCTCCAATCCGTAGTTTACACTCTTTTCAATATTCAAACTTGTTTGTGCAAGTTTTCCTTTATCTACTTCATCACCAGCAATATCCAATACCCAATCAAAGCCATATCTTATTGCATTTTCTTCTGTCCAAAGGAAATTGAACCAAGATATTCTATTGTTTGTCTGACGATAATAAGCAGAGGTGAAAATCGTTGTTGTAGGAAGTATTATTGAATATCCCAACTCCACAGCGTCTGTATACTCAGGGTCAATGTTTGGATTACCAAAACGAATGTGCTCTGGGTTTGATAAATCCACATTCGGCATCATTGTCCACATATTAGGACGGTTGATTCTTCTTGAATAAGAAAGTTGAGCCGATTGCATATCTGTTATTTGATAAGAAAGGTGAACGGTAGGGAAAGGAGAGGTGTATTGTTTGTTGATTGAGTCGTTTTCTTTACCTAACATTTCTTTTCTTCCGTTTAAACTTGTGAATTCTCCTCTTAATCCGATTTGACCACTTAATTTTCCGTAAGAGTATCCAACTGTTGCGTAAATTGCATTTATGTATTCAGTGTTATAAAACTCATAACTCATATCGTCATTTCTTACATCGCTGCCATTTAGGTAGTAATCGTAAATAGAATAGCGATTAGAATAGTTAAGATTGTAACCAACCTCCATTTTTAATGTTTTAGAAAAAGGGTGAGAGTAGTTAATGTTTACCACAGCTCTTTTATTGTCAGACTCTGATACGTCTCTTTTTTCATAATTTGGTATAGTTGGGTTCCAATAATCTAATATTTGCGAACTTTCTCTATAATGTTTCCCTATATTCCAATTAGCATCAATCATCAATTCTTGTTCAGGATTATCAAATTGTTTAGTGAAGTTTAAAGAAAATGTATTGAAATTTCCATTGCTATTACCAGATGTAATTTGATCTAAACTACGAGCAGAATATAATGAAGAGTCTATACCATATCGTTGATCTAAAAGATTTTCATTAGCAATTATGGCATCATCGGTAGGGTGTCCGTGAACTCTTCCATTGTAAGAAAGAGTTAAAGAGGTCTTATCGTTTATGTACCAATCGAATCCTATTTTTCCACCACCACTTAAATTTGTTGAATTACCAGTTTGTTGGCTTCTCATCCAAGCCTCTAAACCATCTCTTGTAGGGTTTAATAAGAGTTTCATATTATCGCTTCTTCTTCCTCTTTCATTGAATCTTCTATCCATAGAAGCAGAAAATCCCCATTTCTTTGTAGAATAGTTAATCCCTGCACTACCGTTTGTTCTTGGGAAAAAATCTTCCACAGCACTACCAGCAGTAAGGTTAATGTTTCCACTCAATCCCTTATTTCCCTTTTCCTTTAATTTAATATTGATAATACCACTCATTCCCTCAGGATCGTATTTTGCAGAAGGGTTTGTGATAACCTCAATGTTTGCAATAGTTGAAGCAGGTATTTGAGAAAGAACAGTAGCTAAGTCATTACCCAAAAGTTCCGAAGGTTTACCGTCAATTAACACCTTTACGTTAGAATTTCCTCTTAAACTAACGCTCCCTTCCTCATCAACAGAAACAGAAGGTACGTTTTCCAAAACATCAGAAGCATCACCACCGGCAGAAACCAAATTCTTTTCAACATTGATTACACGCTTATCTAATTTATATTCCATCATCTGACGCTCAGCCACTATTTCCACTCCCGAAAGAACCTCTGCATTAGTACTCATAGCAAGAGTGCCAACATTCAAAGGCTTTCCTTTTAACTTAATGTCCTTATAAACGTCTTTGTAACCAATGAAACTCAAACGCATAATAAAACTTCCGTTAGCCTTTACACCTTTTATTGTAAAATTACCTTTTTCGTCAGTTACCGTACCATCTATTAGTGTAGAATCTTTTACACTCAATAGCGTTACATTAACAAAAGGTAAAGCCTCTTCGGAATTTGCGTCAATAACTTGTCCATTTACAGACACTTTTTGTGCTTGAGCTTGTGCAAAAACATCGTTTGCTCCAAAGATAAACAACTGTAAAAACAGAATAAATGTTAATTTTCTCATATATGATTTTAATTTAAAACTTATAAAAACGCAATTTTGACAATAAAACACACATTAAGTTTAATTCTCTAAGAAAAAAATATCGTATATTTGCCAACTGAAAAATTTAAACAAAGAAAAGAGATATGAAAAAACTAATTTTAGCAATGATTTCGCTACTTGCGATAATCAATCTAAATGCACAAAAAGACATAAAATGGGGAGAAAGATTCTATGACGTATTAGACGATTGTCAAGATGCAGAAATCATAGCCCAAGACAATAACGGATTCTATATGTGGTATTGCTTGCAAGAGTACAAAGGCGAAGGAGAATTTGAACTCAACTATTACGTAGCAAGAAGCGACCATAACTTAAACGTAGATAAAATTGTAAGAATAGAATTTCCACATCCAACCTTCAAAATAGAACAAACATGGAGAGCCGGTGATTGTGTAGGATTTATTCTTAGCCGAACAACAGAAGACAAACCTGTTCAAACCAAAAGAAACACTAAAAAGAAAGACCAAGTAGTAGAAAAATCAGGAACAGCCAATCTTTACACACAATTCTTTCATTTAAGAGATATGCGTTTGATGGATAAACCTGAAAAATTCAAATCCTTCCGCTACTTTGCCAAAGAAGGAGAAAAACCATACCTATTTAATTTCTCAGAAAACAAAACAAAACTCGCATTTGCCTTTTTTGAAAAAGACACAGCAGGAGCAAAAGCCGTTCAAGTAGAAGTCTTTGACGAAAGAATGCGTATGCTATGGGATAGAAAACATGTGTTGAAAATAAGTAATCCAGAATACCAAATCCACGACATAAGCATAAACAACGAAGGAACAGAAGCCCTATTAGCAATCCGTTCCTACACAACAGGAAAAAAAGTACAACACACAGATAGCAAAGCACATCTAATTTGGCTTACACAATACGAACAAAGACAATATGAACAACAAATAGAAAAAGCATGGCCAACCGACATTAAATGTGCCTTTAACCTTGAAGGTGACTATTTAATGGCAGGCTATTATGGAAAAAATGCAGACAAACCAAAACTTGCACAAGGAAGCTTTGCATACAAATACGACCAAAGAAGAGGCTATTTGAAAAACAGTAGCACAAGAGATTTCAAAGAATACGAAACAGACGAAATGGTAAAAGAAGGCCTACCAAAACCATCAGACCAAACAGCAAAAATAAAAACCTTAGTTTCGATGATAGGAAGTAACCTTGTAATGATAGGCGAACAAGAATTCAAATCAACAATAATACCACCAAAACGCCGCGATGAAAAACCAACAGGCGAAGACGCAATGTATTATAGAGACATAATAATAACAAACATAGACAAAAACGGAACAATAACCAACAACTCCTATATACCAAAACGTCAAAAAGACTTTGAAGGCAAAGAATGCTACAACTCATTTGCAATGGCAAGAGACCGCTATGGCATATATATAATGTTTAATGACCATATAAAAAACTACGATAACAACGCCTTCACACCAGTAAAATGCTACAACGGCGACAAAATGCGAACACAAGTAAACTTCGTACAAGTATTCTCAGACGGCTCATACCGTTGGAGCAAAGCCTTTGACACAAAACAAATGAAAATGCCATTTTTCAAAACCCTATACCTAACCACAACAAGCAAAATCCTATTCTTCTCCCGCTTCCAAGACCACAACATATTAGGTGAATTTGAAATAAGATAGAAACAATCCTAAACAATAAACCAAAGCCCTAAAAAATGAAACGTTTTTTAGGGCTTTGTTGTTTGAAAATAAAAAGATAAATGAGAATTTGTGTATTTATTGTTTAACTTTGTATTAGAATTATAAAAATTAAAGATATGAATAGAATAATTATTGTAGGGAACGGATTTGATTTAGCACATGGAGTTAAAACAAGTTATAAGGATTTTATAGAATGGTATTTTGTGAACTATCGCTCTATAATATAGCATAGTATTTCTTGATTTAATT
This sequence comes from Bacteroidales bacterium, assembly GCA_017647065.1. Lineage (GTDB taxonomy): Bacteria > Bacteroidota > Bacteroidia > Bacteroidales > P3 > Onthomorpha. Next base: position 5,879 of record JAGCLI010000077.1, on the reverse strand, counting down.
TATTTTATATATTTATAGAAAAAGTCTTGTCATCTTTTTGATGACAAGACTTTTTCTAATTTAATACATTTTTTTATATTCTAACAGAATACAAAGAAACTCCATTTTTATCCCATAAGATACTAGTAACATATGGTTTGTGATTAAGTTGTTTTTCTATCTCCTTGGTAATTTCTTGTACGGCTCGTTTAAGATCAAGTAATTCATCTATTGATAATTGTTTTTTTGTGTGATATGGTAGCAAGAATTTTATTTCACAATTTTTGTCGTCAATTACATGAATATGCTGAATTGTCAAGTGTTTTATATCATTTCCAAAATCTACAGGACATTCTCTATTTAATTCATAAGCCATTTCTTTCCAATCATATTGTTTTTGTTCTAAAACCCAATCGTATCCATTCCATCTTTGTGCAGCAAATAAAGTTCCGTTTGCTTTATAATATTTGCGAGTTAATGCTAGAGTTCCTTCCTGATTATAAGTGATGACAATTTTATGGAAACCAGGATCAATATTTACAGGGTTTCCGTTTATACCAAATAAAGCATCTTCAATAATATTGTTTGAGTTTTCTGCATATTTATAAGTTTCTTTATGAAAGCCATTAACTATTATAGGTTGGTTTCGTGTTCCATAATAAGCATCTTCTATTTTTTTGTCGTGTATATCATATTTACACGTTTGTTTATGATAACCTTCCTCGCATAAGGCAGGTTGATTATTTGTATTATAAAAAGATGTAGAAATAACATTGCTACGTTTGTCATATTCATGTTTACGGATAGACCATTTTTCTCCAGGATACAAGATGAAATGTCCTTTGCTATCTTGGGCTGCAACCATGGTTAAATTACCCCATTTGTCATACTCAGCAATTCCAACAGGAGCCATTACTTTTGGATCAGTAGGATTACCATTTTCGTCAAAAAAACATTGTTTAATCATCTGTCCAAACGCATTATACTTATAAGCTGTGCTACTCCAACCATTATCATAATTAGTCATACATGGTTTTTTTTCTGTGTTGAAGTAACGTGTTGAACATAAATTTCCTTTATTGTCATATTCATCTTTTTTTATAGCCCAATTATACTCTCCCATAGTTAATTCACCAGACTTGCCGTATCTGCGTTGTTCTATTTGTTGATTTCTGCTATTATATATGAACTCATATTTATGCACATCTTCTGAATTTAACTCTGCTCCATTATTACCATACAAAGATAATTCAACTATATTATTGTTATTGTCATATTTAAATTTAGATAAAAGTTTTCCATAAGCTAATTCGTTATTTGTCCCGATAGGTTTGCTTTCTAAGATGTTTCCTTTTTTATCTAAAACATACTCTTCTCCTGCAATTCCATTTACAGATGTGAGTTGATTTTGTAAATTATAATATTTAAAAGATTTTAAGTTGCCATTGTCATCATAATTGTAAATGATTTTTGCATAATGATATCCAGAAGACATATGAGCCTTTCCATCTTTGTCAAAGAAATTTCTTTCAATTAGATTACCCATATCATCATAAATATCATTCCACCCTGCTATTCCATCTCTATTTAATACAGGTGTTTTTCCATCAGTATCATAGAAAGTAATTTTTGTCATATTTCCTCGTTTGTCATATTTATATGCAATAATAGCAATATTGTCAATGTTTTTCACAGGATTCAGCTTTTTATTGAGATAGGTAATTTTTGTTACTAAATTCTTGTCGTTAAATTCGTAAGTTTCTCCAGCAGTTCCATTAGCTGTCTCACAAGGCTTTTTATCTTTTCCATAGTATACTATCTTTGTTTGATTTCCTACAGAATCGTATTCAAATTTGATGCCAGCTATTCCATTACGATCTAAACAAACTTTTTTATCTAAAGAGTATGTCCATGTTTCAATAATATTACCATGTTTATCGTTAACAAATGTACGGGTTGCATTTCCATTGGAAGTTTCTGTAGGTTTACCATTAGGATCAAAAAACATTTGCTTGGTTTCATATCCATTTTTATCGTATTCTCTTTCTATTATAGAATAACCTTCTCTTGCTACAAACATTGGTTTTTTGTCTGTACCTAAATATTCAGTTCTTATTTCTAAGCCCTTATTATCGTAAATATGATGAGTTCCTGCAATACTATTTTTTTTAGGATACATTAATGTTCCATCTGGAGCTTGGTGAAGAGCATATATAACATTACCATATTTATCATATTCCATTACAAATACAGATACGCCGTCATAATCATCATAGGCGGGTTTACTATCAATAGTCAAATATTCAGCTTTTATCCAGTTGTCATCATTATCATAATAAAACTTCTTTATACCTAATCCCCATTTTGTTGGTTGAGGTTTTCCATCTTGACCTATATAGTGAATTTCTGTAATTCTACCTTTTTTATCTCTTATAAACTTTCTTCCATATATCCCATTTTCATCACAAACAAGAGAATTATCTAAACCTGCATATTTTATTGAAATAGTATATCCTTTTTCATCATATTCTATCCACCATCGAGAAATACGTCCATTATTGCTATTGTTATTTTCTAATAGTCGTTCATAACTAACAGTTTGATTGGAAATTGTACGTTCAGTACCATGTTCATCATTATATTGAAAGGCCATTGTGTTTAACTTGTCATTATAGCTTTTTACATATAGAACTTTTCCACTACAATCTTTTACTACTACACGACTTATTTTCCCTTTGTCTGTATAAAAAAACTCTTGATCGATAGGTCGTTCATTACGTTCACTTTCTTCATCATTAATTAAGTTATCCAAGCTATTGACATGAGAAACACGAAGCAGTTTTCTTTTTTTATAGATAAATTTATATGAACGATTTGAATGATTATGTTCATTTGAACTCAATTTTCCGACTCCTTGCGGAACTCCCCAAACTTCTACATAGTCTTTATAGTATTTTACTTTTTCACGATTATAATCCCAAATATAAAATCCTATACCTATAATTATAGCTAAAGTAGCCGCTGCTACAACTTTCATCCATTTTTTAGGTTTCCAAGGGTAAATTGCATTATGTAAAGCTTTTTTGAATTCTTCGCAATTTTGATAGCGGTCATTAGGATTTTTTGCTGTAGCCTTATCAACAATAACCTGAACTTTATCTGATACGTATTTATAGTAGGTACGCATTCTAGGCAAAGGTTCTTCGATTACTTTTTTGTTTATATCTTGCTCGGTTAAGGTAGTTGTGTCGTATGGAGCGTTACCGGTAAGCATTTGATGTAATAGTACACCTAATGAATAAATATCTGAACGTTCATCAAGTTCTTCTCCCCTTACTTGTTCAGGACTCATATATGAAGGAGTTCCCATTATAACATTCTCAGATACATCTGTGCCGTTTTTATTGATTATTTTTGCAATACCAAAATCTAATATTTTTGGAACACCATCAGTTTTAATAACAATATTGGCAGGTTTTATGTCACGATGTAAAATACCCTTTTTATGAGCATATCCAACTCCGTCAAGAATGGGTTCAAAGATAGGACATATTCTATCTTCTACAATTAAACCATTTATGTTTTTTATATAAGTTTCAAGATTTTCTCCTTCTGCATATTCCATAATGAAGAATATGTTTCCTTCTTTATCAATATGAAAATCAAGGAATGAAACAATGTTTTGATGATCTAATCTAGACAGAAGTTCGGCTTCATCTTTGAGCATTTTACGTGTGAAGTCGTTAACCATTTCTGAATTTATAACTTTGATAGCTGCTTTTTGTGTGCTTATGTTTTTGTGTTCTGCTAAGTAAACAGCCCCCATACCTCCTTTACCAATTATGGAGATAATACGATAGTTTAATATTTCTTTTCCGATTAAATTCATATTTTTCTAATTTGATATACTTATAATTCTTTAAGTTTTTGTTCTACGCTATCAAAAACATTTAATATTTTGTAGAAAATTGTTGTAAAAGCATTAGCTTCTGTGATGTACATCTCTGAGCGAAAAGCATAATTGTTATCAAAAGTTTTGATTTTACACATTTTATAATCATTTTCTAAATTGAAAAGCATTAATTTGCTTTTGTTAATTTGATCATTGTAATTAAAGTATTTACTAAATGTAAGATACATTGGATTTTCATCGGTTTTTGAAATAATAACGTAATAGAAATTTCCTTGACGCTTGAATTTTATATCACCATCATTATCAATGGTTGGTTGAAATCCTTCTGCTTTAATGAAAGCTTGTATCTCATTTCGTAATTCACATTGCTTAGAACTCAAGGTTTGAATCTGTGCATTAGCATTAAAAGTTAAGTATGTTGCAAAACATAACATAATAACTATAGTTCTTAATAACTTTTTCATTTTATATATGTTTTTTTTATTGTTAATACAATTTTATTTACTATAAATATGAAAACATACTAATAATATTTAAAGCAAAACTTATGCAAGCTATAATGTTTGCTTGCGATGCTTTTCTTGGATAAGTATCTTTCCAACAAAAATACATTATCCAACCAGCAAGAGGAATTATAAATGCAAGTATTCCCCAGCCAATACCGATACTATCGACTCTGTTATTGGCGATTTCTTGATTGTTGGAGTTATGATTGTAATTAGTATTATTTGCAAAAGGTTTAACCCCTTGTAAAGGTAACATTGCATAAATTTGTGACCAAGGTAAAGGAATTTTACCAGCTAATAGAATTTCTGTACCTGCAGCGATAGATACTTTTTCTCCGTGTATAATTCTGCCTCCTATAACAGAACCATTTTTGCCAATATTTTCATATACATATTGACCTCCCACTATTTTGATGCGGGCATGTTCTCTACTGATTATTTCATCAGGAATAATAATGTCGCAATTACTACTACGACCTATTGTTACTATTGATTTCATGTGTTTGATAATATTAAGATTATTAAAATAATTAAACAAGTAATAATTATAATGAATTCCCTCAAAAAACTAGATGGTTTTGGAGGAGGAGGTGTTGAGGATTGTTGTTTTTCTACATTCCACCCACGCATTTTTAGTTTATTTATAACTTCATTCCAATTAAGAGTACATTCAGTATGAGCTGCTAACAATACATCTGGTAGGTTGTTGTCAGTGTTATATTCTATGATTATAGAACCATTACGAAGTGGACGTCCATTTATACCTGTTCCATTTGTACTTGTGTCTATAATTTCAAAAGAGTATTTTTTAAGTCCATTTGTTAAAGGTTGCTCTAATCCTTTGATAATTAAATGATGCCTACTAACATATTGATTGTTGATTTGAATGTCATTGTCTTGGCTACTTCCTATTGTTATTTTTGGAATAGGATTACCACATATTTCCTCTAATGCATATTTAAATTCAGACGCTGTTTGGTAGCGTTTTATCATATTTTTGTCAACAGATTTCAGAAAAACCTTATCAATAGCAGCTGAAATTGAAGGAATTGTTTGTGATGGCAAGGGTATATTTCCATTAATGATATTTGCAATAGTAGAAATGTCATTTTTTTCTTTTCGTATAGCGTGTTGTCCAGTAAGAAGAAAATAAAGAACACAACCTACAGAGTAAATATCTGTGCGATGATCTATGTTTAATCCACTTGCCTGTTCTGGACTCATATATCCATCTGTACCAATGATACGTCCGACCGTATGTCCTGTTCCTCCTATACGAGCGTCTTTTGCAATGCCAAAGTCAATAATACATATACTTCCATTTGGACGAATCATAATATTTGATGGTTTAATATCGCGATGAATGCGTCTTCGTTCGTGGATATATTGTAATGCTTCTAATATTTTAGACATCAATTTTACAGCTTTATCAAATTTGTACGCACCATATTTGTTTATATGTTGTTCAATTGTTTCTCCTT
>JAGCLI010000076.1 GCA_017647065.1 Bacteroidales bacterium | reverse complement strand
TTGCAATTATAATAACGAAAACATTATGGAATACAAATTCTTAAAATCAGAAAAACAAGGAGCAATTCTTATTCTTACGATTTCGGCTCCAAAATCGCTTAACGCATTAAACTCAACTATACTTGCAGAAATAGATAGTTTTGTTTCTAACATAGAAAAAGACACAAGAGTTTTAATAATCACAGGAGATGGAGAAAAATCCTTTGTTGCAGGTGCCGACATTTCGGAAATGTCAAACCTAAATCAAGCAGAAGGAGAAGCATTCGGCAAACGCGGTGCAGATGTGTTTAGAAAAATTGAAACACTTCCTATTCCTGTAATTGCAGCCGTTAATGGATTTGCATTAGGTGGTGGTTGTGAACTTGCAATGTCTTGTGATATTAGAATATGTTCAACAAATGCAAGATTCGGACAACCTGAAGTTGGATTAGGAATAGTACCTGGATTTAGCGGAACTTATCGTCTTACAAAACTTGTAGGAATGGGAATGGCAAAACAACTAATCTTCACAGGCAAACCAATAAAAGCAGACGAAGCTTTAAGAATAGGTTTAGTAAATGCAGTTTATGAACAAGCCGAACTTATGAATGAGGCAATAAAAATGGCAGAAAGCATAATTGCAAACGCACCTTTGGCAGTTTCTTTTGCAAAAGAATGTATAAATGAAGAATATGACCTTTGTGCAGACGAAGCAATAGCGTACGAAACAAAGCTTTTCGGAAAATGTTTCGCAACACAAGACCAAAAAGATGGTATGCGTGCATTCTTAAACAAAGAAAAAGTAGAATTTCAAGGCAAATAATAATTAACAATTAAAATATTAAAGAAATGAAAATTTGTATAATAGGAACAGGTACAATGGGTAGCGGCGTAGTTCAAGCATTTGCACAAGCAGGAATGCAAGTAATTGTAAAAAGCCGTAGCCAAGCAAGTTTAGATAAAGCAGTTGCAAGAATCAGCAAAGGATTAGCTAAACTTGTTGAAAAAGGTAAAATAGAACAAGCCTCAATGGACGCAACACTTGCAAACATCAGTACAACAACTGAATACTCTCAACTTGCAGATGTTGATTTGGTGATAGAGGCAGCAGTAGAAGAAATGGAATTAAAGAAAGAAGTTTTTGCAGAATTAAGCAAAATTTGTAAACCAGAAACAATTTTTGCAACAAATACTTCATCTCTTTCAATAACTGAAATAGCTGCTTGCACCGATCGTCCAGAAAGATTCATAGGAATGCACTTTTTCAACCCAGCTCCTGTGATGAAACTTGTAGAAGTAATAAAAGGACAAAAAACAAGCGAAGAAGTTTGCGAAAAAATAGTAAATCTTGCAACCGAAATAGGAAAAGTTCCTGTTAAAGTAAACGAAGCACCAGGCTTTGTAGTAAACAGAATCTTGATTCCTATGGTTAATGAAGGAATTGGTATATTAGCAGACGGAGTTGCAAGTGCTGAGGAAATTGATACTGCAATGAAACTTGGTGCAAATCACCCTATGGGACCTCTTGCCTTAGGAGATTTAATCGGATTAGACGTTTGTCTTGCTATTATGGAAGTATTGTACAACGAATACGGTGATTCAAAATATCGTCCTCACCCATTATTAAGAAAAATGGTAAGAGCAGGTCTTCTTGGTAGAAAAACTGGTGAAGGATTCTATAAATATTAAAATTAAATTAACATAATAAAAAAGCCGAATCGTTTTTTTGATTCGGCTTTTTCTTTTTTATCCTACTCCTAAATCAAGATTGTTTAAAAGCACTTCTACTTTTGGATTGTCTTTTATTTGAGGGTAGATTTCTTTTTCAAACCATTGAGCAAGTTCTTCATCTCTTTTTACCTGCGTTGTGTTGTTGCAAAAAAGGTTTACACTAAAATATTCAAAATATCTTAGAGCCAAATCAATATCTCTTTGTATTCTTTCTTTCTTCTCCCCTTTTGTGCAACAAAGTAGGCAAACACCTTGAAAATATCTTGCAACATCTTTTGCCGTTACATCTTTTCCCACGCCTTTATTCCATTTTTCTCTAAGCTCTGCATCAAAAGTTTCTATGCCACAACGAAATTTCACCCTAACTTTTGGAAATAATTTCGCAAAATCTTCTAATTGATTACGAAACATATAGTGCATTTCAAACCAAAGCGTGTGAATATGTTTTTCTTCTACAATAGCGTTTATTAAATCTATGGTTTGAGAATCCAACTCTATTGCTGAGCCTGAGTTTATCACGTCTAAAACTCCATAAACGCCCGTTACCTTACTTAATACCAAGCGATTTGTTTCAAACGGAGAGGAATTTCTATCTAAATGATAGTCGCAAAAAGTACATTTGCCCCATTTACAACCGTTTGATTGCAAAAGCACAAATTCTCTTGGCATTTTCTCGTGTATAAGTGAATATCTTTGCATAGGGTTTTATTCTTTTATGTAGCGTTTCAACCAACTTATTGCCATATAAGCCAAAGGCGTTCCACAAAAGGCTTCAATCAATATCTTTATGCAATATTGAGAAAGAATCATCAAAAGCAAATCGTGTGTAGAAACAACTCCCAAGAAAGCAATCAACACAAAAGGCAAGGTATCTAATAAATATCCTATTACGGAGCTAAGAATTGTTCTTACCCAAAGATGACGTCCTTTCATTTTTATTTTGATTTTCTCCATAAACCAAGCGTTTGACAATTCTCCAAGCAAGAATCCCACTAAGGAGCCTAAGACTATTCTCGGCACGTATGAGAAAACTTGATTGTAAGCCACGCTTGTTTGAGAAAGATATTCGGGCGAAGGGAGCCAAACGCCAATTTGAGTGCAAAGGACTAAGATTACATTGCAGATAAAGGTAATCCAAATCACTTTTTTTGCAGTTCGATAACCCCAAATCTCCGTTAGCACATCGCCAAGCATATAAGCAAGAGGGAAAGTGATAGTTCCTGCATCAAAATAAACTAAACCAAAAATTCCGATGACCTTTACCGCCATCACATTCGAGACTAAATAAAGCGTAACAAAGAGTGCAGTTACGACAATTAAAGAAGAATAACTTCTATCTCGGTTTTTTAAAGGGTTTTCCGATACCTTGTTCATAAATATTCAAAAAAAAGTTCGTTGCAAAGATACAAAGAAAAAACATAAATTAAAGACTTGAATGAAAAATAAAATACTTTCCCCACGAGTTAAGCCCAAATGCGTGCAATATTTTCAACTCTAAGAATTCTGATTGCAAATATTGAAAATATAAGCCCTTAACTAAAAATCACTAAATCAAAGACTTAACTTTTTAAAGCCTTAAAAACGCCAAAAAAGTCTTTGATTTTTGCGATTTTTTCGCTGTTTTTTTCAATTTTTTCATTGATTTTCATGCAAAAAAACCTTGATTTAATTTTTTCTATCCTTGATTTAGAAATTTCTATCCCTGATTTAGAAAATTCTAAACGAGCTTTTCG
>JAGCLI010000075.1 GCA_017647065.1 Bacteroidales bacterium | reverse complement strand
AAGCAATACACTTCAAGTAAAATTAGGAGTAAACAACATATTTAATTCATTTCAAAAAGACTTTGATCAAGGAGTTGATAGAGATTCAGGATATATATATGGTCCTACACAACCAAGAACCTTTTACTTGGGTTTAAAACTAAAAATTTAGCCACATTCTTAAAAGAAAAAAAAGAGATGTCTTTCTTAGCATCTCTTTTTTCTTTGTATTATCTAATTATCTCTTTGTGATAATCCATTATCTTAAAGAGATAATTTATTATCTTCAAGAGAAAATTTTTAAATACTATGAAATGATTTTTGCTATTTTTGTTATTTTTGCAAAAAATATTGTAATGAAGAAATTATTGTTGATTTTATTGGCTTGTATTTTTGTTTCGGCATGTTCGGGTGGAGATAGAGATGAGGTTTTGATAGAAAAAACTATTAAAAATTACTACGAGAGTTTAAATAAACGTGATTTTAAAACCTTAGAAACTCTTGTGTCGGAGAGAATGAATAAAAAGATTTCTTATTTCAAAGATTTGGCAAATGAATTAGTTATTTACAAAAGCGTAAAGGTTAATAATGTTATAATAAATGGTAATTTAGCTCTTGTAGAGGTAGAAGTAGTTGATCAATTTGGTAATAAAATAGAGTGTAATTGGAATTTGTTAAAAGTAAATCAAGAATGGAAAATAGATATGATTGACATATCGGCTTCTGAGGTTTAAAATTGATATTTAAATGATAAAAAGAATACTATATATATTTAATTTGTTGTTTGTACTCTTGCTTTTAGGAGTTTATGTTGGGATGAGAGTCAGTCCAGAGTTTATTCCAGAATTATCTTTGTTATCTTACATTTATCCTCTTTTGCTTGTGGTGAATGTTTTATTTTGTTTGTTTTGGCTTTTCTTTAAATGGAAATATATTTTTGTGCCCTTGGCAGTTATTTTGATAGGTAGTAGTTATACACCTCGCTTTATTGGTTTTAGTTCTCAAGCATCTAATCAAGAACAAGAAAAGACTTTGAGTATTATGACTTTCAATGTAGGACATTTTCAATATAAAGCAGAAGAAGATAAAACAATAGCAATAGCCAATAAAGACTCTATTTTATCTTTAATAAAGGCATCTTCTGCCGATATAGTGTGTTTGCAAGAATATGCTTCGGTTAAGAAATCAAAGACTTGTTTTCATTATATTATGACAGAGGTTTTGGGCTATGAACATTTCTTTGCACCAACAAATTCTTCAAATTATGTACGAGGAAGTGTGATTTATTCAAAGTATCCTATTAGTCGTTCAGGTGCTCTTTTCCCTTTGAAAAAGAATTTTTATTCTAAAACTTACGCCGATGTCGTTGTGGAAAATCAAACGCTGAGAATTTATAATGTTCACTTAGATTCCTATCGTCTTTCTGAGCAAGAGAAAAATGAGGTGAACAAAATAAAAGATGCAGAAATGATTTCGGAAGAAACAGGTAAGAGTATTTTTGCTAAACTTATAGAAACAAATAAGGAACAAGCAATAGAGGTTAGGGAATTGAAATCTATTTTAGATCAAACAACGGAAAATTATTTGTTAGTAGGGGATTTTAATGCCACACCTTATTCTTATACATATCAAGTCTTACAAAGAGATTTAAAAGATTGTTTTGTAGAAAAAGCAAGTGGCTTTTCAGGAACCTATAATGACCTACTTCCAAAGTTTAGAATAGATTATATTTTTGCGAGTCAATCAATAGATTTTCTCTCTTACGAGCAAAATGTTTACAATTACTCAGATCATAATCCTGTTTTTGCACGATTTGAATTAAAATAAAGATTAAAAAATGAGAAAGCAAGAACGTTATGCCTTAACTATTGAAAAACTAAAAGAGTTGTTTCCAAATGCAGATACGGAACTGCACTATGAAACACCTTTTCAACTTTTGGTTGCAGTAATTCTTTCAGCACAATGTACAGACAAAAGAGTTAATATAGTAACCCCTGCATTATTTGAACGTTATGCAAGCGTTAAGTCAATGGCTGAAAGTTCGCAAGAAGAAATATATTCATACATCAAAAGTATCTCATATCCTAACTCAAAAAGTCGTAATTTAAAGAAAATGGCTGAGCGTTTGCACGAGGTATATCACGATGAGATTCCTGACGATCCCCAAGAATTACAAACCCTTGCAGGAGTTGGTAGAAAAACTGCAATGGTTATTTTAGCAGTTCTTTATAAAAGAGCCGTAATGCCTGTGGATACTCACGTACATAGAGTTTCTGCTCGAATAGGTCTTACACTTGGAGCAAAAAATGTATTGGAAACCGAACGACAACTTTTATCTAATCTTACAAATGCAGAGGATATGTCTTTGATTCATCATCAACTTATCCTTTTGGGGCGTTATATTTGTAAGGCTCGCAAACCTATGTGTGAGCAATGTACATTAAGAGAATGTTGTAAGTATTTTAAATCAAAAAATAAATAATTTATCATGAGAAGTCTTAAACAACTATTTTTGTTTCTTTCAATTGGATTACTCTTTGCCTGTGGCGGAAAAGAGAATAATGTAAAGTTTGAGGAAATGTCTGAAAGTGAAAAAATTTCTTACTTAAATGCAAAGATAAGAAAAGAACCAAATAATGCGGATTTATTCTTTAAACGCTCGGAAACTCTTTTTAAAAAAGGGGAACTTACAGAGGCTTATTCGGATATTGAAAGAGCTATACTAATAGAAAAGAAAAAAGTAGAATATCACGTGCTTAAAGCAGATATCCTTTTTGCACAAGGAGATACAGACTTGGCTTTTTCTGCACTTCAAACAGCAAAGGAAGTAGATGGTAAGTATATTGAGGCGTATCTTAAATCTGCTGAATTAAGTCTTTATTTAAAAGATTATGAGAAAACAATGTTTGATGTAAAACAAGCAATTATTTTAGATAAATTAAATCCTACTGCATATTTTCTTAGAGGTTGGGCTTTGAAAGAACAAGGTGATACAATCAATGCTGTAAAAGATTATCAAAAAGCAATTGAATTGAAATCTGATTATGAGCAAGCCTATGAAGAATTAGGAATATTGTATGCTCAAAAAGGAGATGCACTTGCGATAGAGTACCTTAATAGTACAATAAATATCAATCCGAAAAATTATTCGGCTATGTATATTTTAGCATTATTTTATCAAGAACATAATGCAATAGCTCAAGCTTTGGATACTTATCAAAAACTATTGGAAATAAAGCCTGACCATGCTGATGCTTTACATAATGTGGGCTATATCAATCTTGTGGAAAAACAAGACTATGATATAGCGATAGAATGTTTTAATTCAGCAATTAAAGTAGATAGTTTGTTTTGGCAAGCTTATGTAAGTAGAGCTGAAGCTTATGAGAAAAAGGGCGAAACTGCAAAAGCAAAGGCTGATTTTCAAAAGGCTGAGGAATTAAAAGAAAAAATGTAAAGATTTTTTTTGTTGTTCTCAAAAAAAGTCTTACTTTTGCGAAAATAATTTTGGAAATAAAAATGAAATATTCAATGTTTGTTGGCGTGTGTAGAGGAAAGAGTATAAACTCTTTGAATGAATATTTTAAAAAATGATATAAACGACTTTCAATTGTTTGAAAGTCGTTTTTTTATGTAGGAGTGATTTTTTTTATTGTAAAAAACAAATTATAAATATTATGGCAAACTTAAAAGGAAAAAAATTAATCTCTATTACAGATTACACAAAAGAAGAATATTTACAAATATTAGAGTTAGCCTCTGAGTTTGAAAAACAACCAAAGCAACCTATTTTGAGCGATAAAGTAGTAGCTTCTATCTTTTTTGAGCCTTCGACAAGAACACGTCTAAGCTTTGAAAGTGCAGCTAATATGTTAGGAGCAAGGGTTATTGGTTTTAGTAATCCAGCAGCAACAAGTTTGCAAAAGGGTGAAAGTTTACACGATACAATTCAAATGGTTAGTAGTTATTCTGACCTAATTGTTATGCGTCATCCACGAGATGGAGCAGCTCGTTATGCTTCAGAGGTTGCAAGTGTGCCAGTT